>JAFAXJ010000349.1 GCA_019241095.1 Verrucomicrobiota bacterium
GTTTTATCTTCAACAGGGTCGGTTAGAATCGGATGAATCTCCGGTTTCCCGCATTCCTGGACTACTTTTGCAAAGCGCGCAGTCTTCACACTTTCTTTGCTGACGTCGTCGGCGCCTTTATTTAGCCCTACGTGGAAGAGGATAAATCCCTGAATGTGATTTGAGCAGGCACATAATACCGCACGTACATCGGATGCCTAATCAGGTGTTAGGCGGTTGTGCGCAACGCACTCTCTTCATTACATGGCTACCGACTTCGTGATAATCTTCGCTGCGGTGGATCGTGGCGACCACACCATCAAACAAGCGCTGACTGCACAAGCCTTGTTCATGCAATTCTTTTCTTACCGCTCGCCGTCGAATGCTTCACTGGCGATCTGGATGTAACATTTGCAGAAAAACACGTCGTTCTTGAACTTGGATACCGACTCCTTGACAATGAGTTTCTCAGCGCGCTCGATGCTGTAATTGTGTGCGCGCAACCAGTGTCCAAGATTGGCTGCTGCGCTCGACTCGATTGAACCAAAAACTTTGATGTGCGCGGGCGTCTTGTCCCCGTTCGCATCGCTTCGAATCAGGCCGTCAAACTCCGCGCTTTGCGCTGTCGGCGCGTATATTTCAACTACCCCTCCTGATGGAGTGGCGGGCGTATCTGCTTTTGCTTGCGCCAGGGTGAACATTACGATCAAGACCACCAATCTCATATTCCGACCAAACGCTGGTTTGCTTTGATTTCCATTCGCTTCATTGAAGCCTATAGGCAAGATAATCGAGTTCGAATTCAAGGTCGACATCCTCCGGGTTTTTGTAGTCTCGCTGCGCGGGCCGGTTAACGGCTTTATCATTCGTTTCAGCTACCAAAGACTAACAGCGCTTGCGAATCCGTCAAATGATAGGTGTCCATCGGAATCCTATAATGAGTATTATTATATAGCTTATTTATCAATTAATCACTTACCTTGATATATAATCCTTCTACTAACCTCAAAAAAGGGGCAAAAAGGATTAAAGCACCTGTGTACAGGCAATAGAAATGCACACTCCAGGGCAGGCCTCACCTTACCGCCGCGAACCGAAGTCTTCCTTTGCGTGCCTAAAAGGAAGTGGGGAGGTGCTTTGATTTCCCCTCGTCCTCTTCCTCCATACCCGCTGCGGATATGTCCTTAGGGATGAGGCCACCTGATGACGCCCAGAGGTGGAACTTTGGCGTCTTTTCGGTCGCCGGCCATGACTCATACTGCCCGGCTCCGGCATACACGTCATCGGGAGGGTCGTTGACAGGAAAGCGGCGCAAGGGCTCCCGGCCAGCGACGCTTTTAGCTTGAATCGCACTAGCGCCCTGATCGTGTAAAGGTTAATCCGCCAATGGCGGTAGCGACCAGATTAACCGATAATGCGATTAAACCTATGTAAACGGAGGCAGATTCGGTTCCGATTGGGATCGTAAAAACCGGCCTCCACTGCATGGCGCGCGCCATCAAGGTCCCTACGGCCATTCCAGATACCCAACCGATCAGAAGGCCACGAGCATTCAATCGCATTTTCGAAATTCCAGCGACAATCGACGGGAGGGTTTGCAAGATCCAGATTCCACCCAGTAACTGCAGGTCGATAGCATATTCCGTAGGCAGAAAAATAATAAAGGTTAGTGCACCCAATTTGATTATTAACGAAGTTAGTTTTGCTACATTGGCTTCTCCGGACATGGAGATATAAGGGTTGACAAAAGCTTTCCAAACATTCCTTGTCCATAGATTTGCGGCACCTATCGACATAATAGCAGCCGGCACCAACGCTCCGATAGCAATTGCAGCGAAACTAAAACCAGCAAACCAATCCGGAAACATCTTATTGAACAATGCAGGAACCACTTCCGTCGCCCTGTCCGGTCGCACTCCTGCAGCTATGGCCATATAACCTAATAGTGCAATGAACCCGAGCAAAACAGTGTAGGCTGGCAGAAATATTGCGTTCTTGCGCACGGTGTTGGCGCACGAGGAGCTTAGAACTCCTGTCATCGTGTGAGGGTAGAGAAACGCAGCCAGCGCTGATCCAAGCGCGAGCGTGGTAAATGGAACCATTTGTTGTGGCTTAAGAAGCAATCCAAATCCTCTAGTGTGCAACGCTTGATCGGCAGTAGTAAAAATCGCGCGATAGCCCCCTAGTTTAATCGGGATGATGATGATAGCTGCCAGGATCACGATGTAGATCATTATGTCTTTCACAAACGCGATGATCGCCGGGGCTCGTAAGCCACTCGAATAAGTATACAGCGCAAGGATGATGAAAGCCGCAGCAAGAGGCAATTCACCTCGAAATCCTAACCCTTCGATCACGACCTGCATACCGACTAATTGCAAGGCAATGTATGGCATCGTAGCGATGATACCCGTTATTGCTATAGCTAACGCTAGCCATTTACTACCATATCGAATGTGCACAAAATCAGCAGCGGTGATGCACCGATTCTCGCGGCAAACTGTCCATAGTCGCGGCATTATGGCGAATACGAGGGGATAGACAATGATTGTGTAAGGCAAGGCGAAAAACCCAAAGGCGCCGACCGAATAAACCAGGGCAGGAACTGCGATCACTGTGTAAGCTGTGTAGAAGTCGCCTCCGATCAGAAACCAGCTAATTATGGTCCCAAATCTCTGTCCAGCCAGTCCCCATTCATGCAACGCTCGAAGGTCCGCACTTTTCCAGTGCGCGGCAAAAAAGCCGACAACCGTAACCAGCGCAAAAAAGCCGAGGAAAACGGAAGTGGCGACCAAATTGGGTGTCATCGGGTCCTCCGATAAACGATATAAATGAGAAGGGAGGTTATGGGGACCCAAAGCAACTGGTACCAGTAAAAAAATGGAAACCCGAAAATGTCAGGTTCAACTGAGTTGTATAATGGCGGCAGAAGTAAGGCGGCAAACGGCACGAGCAATAGCGTCGCATCCAAAGCTCGTAACTTTCGGGATTTGCCGTTTTGCGATGCCTCGGGAAGTTCTGCCACGCCTCTTTTTAGCGGACTGGGTTCTTGAATGTAAAGGAAGAGTGCCTCCGTGCCTGGCCGTCATAACCTCGCCCTGTGCCTACGCCTTTTGTATGATCATCTGACTTCGGCAATCCGCGATGGACGGCTCCCACGAGCTTCCGCCAATGGTCCTAGCGAGTACCAAAGCCGGCGAGTGCCGCCAAAGCAGGGAAGTTACATAACTCATGGCTATTGTCTTCAGCGATAAGCCAATCTTATCGCAGTGCCAACAAATAAGTTATCCTCGCGCCACCAATAATGAGTTTTGTTTCGTAAGGTTACCATTGCGACAGCCCGAATAGCGCGACCAGAACGAACAGTCCTATGAATGCTTCAAACAATCGAATGACCCGGGAAGATAAGCCCCCGGTTTCTGCACACATCGAGGTGGCTGAAGAAGAAGCTAAACACCATTTCACGCCTGACGGAGCACAGGATCAACAAAAGGAAGACAAAAAATCGAAACGCAACAAACGGCGCTTGCCAATCAAGTGGATTCTAATTGCTCTCGTCGTCTTGCTTATCGCAGGATTTTTTGGCTTCCGCTATTGGCAATATGCCAGTACCCACGAATCAACTGACGACGCATACACGACCAATCACCTCCACCAAATCAGCCCAAGGATCAATGGTACGGTCCAGCGTGTCCTGGTCGATGATAATGTTCGAGTGAAGGCCGGGCAGGTTCTGGTCGAACTTGATCCGCGGGATTTTGAGGTCAGCTTGGCACAAGCTCAGGCCAATCTTAGTGCGGCACAGGCTGCCGTTGCTCAATCAGAAGCACAGTTGGAAGTAGCAAAGGCAAATGTTGGTCAAGCCCAAGCCAATCAGGCAAGTGCTCAGGCAAATGCCGACAATGTGAATGCTGACCAGAAACGGAATACCGAGTTGCTTAAAAAGCGAGTAATTTCGCCCCAGGACATGGACCATGCCAATGAAGCCGCTCGAAGTGGAAATGCTTCTTTGGCCGCCGCAAAGAAGCAGGTTGCCGGCAATGAGGCACAGGTCGCCTTGGCGAGCGCTCAGGTCAAAGCTGGGCAGGCGCAGGTCCAGCAGGCGCAGGAAGCGGTCGACCAGGCTAAGCTTAACGTTTCGTATACAAAAATCGTTTCGCCGGCAGATGGCCAAGTTGGTCAGCGCACTGTCGAGAGCGGGAATCGGGTCCAACCAGGGCAGGCGCTCATGGCGATCTCGGAACCTGATGTTTGGGTTCTGGCGAATCTAAAAGAAACTCAAATGGAAAAAGTCCGCGTCGGCCAGCCAGTTGCTATCAGAATCGATTCCTTTCCGCACCAAAATTTCAGCGGTTGGGTGGATAGCGTCCAACCGGGTTCTGGTGCGACTTATGCTTTGCTGCCTCCCGACAATGCTACCGGAAACTTCATCAAAATTGTGCAGCGGGTCCCGGTGAAAGTTGTCTTCGATCCAGGCAGCTTGGGTGAAGCTGCTGGCCGCATCGTTCCAGGATTATCATGCGAGCCTTCCATCGCGGTGACAGCGCCAGCTCGCCAAATGCCCGAGAACAAGCTAGCTGACACCAAACGTTGATGGGATTGGGGGGCTAAACTATGCCAAATCAATCAGACGAAACAGTCACGATTCGGACTTGGATCGCTGTTATGGGCTCCATGCTAGGCGCCTTTATGGCAGTGCTCGATATCCAGATCACTAACGCGTCGTTGCGCGAGATTACTGGAGGAATTTCTGCGACCTCGGTGGAGGCCTCGTGGGTTTCGACTAGTTACCTGATTGGGGAAATCATAACCATACCTTTGACTGCATGGTTATCTCGGGTTTTTAGTTTACGCTGGTACCTGCTTAGTAATGTCGCGCTTTTCCTGGGGTTTTCCGGACTTTGCGGCACTGCAGGGGACTTGACTCAGATGGTGATTTACAGGGCGGTGCAAGGATTTACCGGAGGCGTGATGATTCCGACTGCGTTCACTGTGGCTAACACCATGTTGCCTCCCAGCAAGCGTCCGCTCGGCTTAGCACTTTTTGGCATCACTGCGACTATGGGCCCCGCGGTAGGACCCTATATCGGCGGTTTACTGACAGACAGTTTCGGATGGCAGATGGTGTTCTACATCAATATTCTTCCCGGGACGATGATGCTCGCGGCAATCTTTTACGCAATTGATGCGCAACCGCCCAATCTTAAGCTGCTGCAAAACGGCGATTGGTTGGGGATCGCCTGTATGGCGATCGGTCTCGGCTCTTTTATCGCTTTCTTAGAAGAAGGCCAAAATCAAGACTGGTTCACGAGTACCTTCATCCAACATTGCTTCGAACTCGCCGTCTTCTTCATACCGCTATTCCTGGTTCTCGAGTTGATCGGAAAACATCCCGTGGTCAACCTGCGTTTGCTTCTCAATAGGAATCTCGCTGTTTCCAGCATTGTTAATTTCGTCATGGGCGCCGGCCTTTATGGTTCGGTCTTCCTCCTTCCCCAGTATCTGGAACAAGTTCAGCAATACAGCGCCCGCCAGACTGGGGAGTACATGATTCTGATCGGTTTACCGCAATTGCTGATTTTTCCATTTGTCCCGCGCCTGATGAAACGGTTCGACCTGCGGCTTATCGTTTGTTTTGGGGCAGCGATTTTCGGTGCAAGCTGCTTTCTGAACACTCACATGGCGCCAAATTTTGGTGGACCCCAATTCCAACTGGCCAATGTGATCCGAGCGTTAGGGCAGCCTTTTACAATTGTGCCTCTTTCTGCAATCGCGACCGCCGGTCTGAGGAAGGAGCAACAAGGCGACGGCTCTGCTCTTTTTAATATTTCGCGCAACCTTGGCGGAAGCGTGGGCACGGCACTACTCAGCACCATGATTACCCAGCGGGAGCAGTTTCACGATTTCCGAATCGGTGAACGAGTGACGGCTTATAGTTTGCAGGTTCAGGACTTCCTAAATTCGCAAGCAGCCTATTTTGTCAAGCAGGGAGGCGATCCAGTCTTAGCAATGCAACGCGCCTACAAAGCCCTGCAAGGCGATGTGCAAGCATCTTCATTTGTGATGGCGTTTAGCGAATGTTTTTTAGTAATTGCGTTCGTTATTCTTTCGGGATCGGCTGCAATTTGGCTTTGTCGTAAGGCGAAACCGGCTGGCGAGGCAGCGGCGGGATAATTGGCCAGTGTCGAAGGGCTCCCCTTGCCGTGGTCGAGAAAACTGCTCTTCTATTTCAACCCGGTTAGCTCGTTAGAGGTTGGTGGTTTATGTTTAATCCCGGTTATTGGATGGCGGAAAATCGGGCTTGCGGGATTGAAAGCGCCCATCCTGAGAGCCCTCCGAGACAGAGATTTCAGCGCAAGGCAGAGCAGCGCAGCGACGGACAGAGTCAGAAGGGATGTGCGAAGATTGCATGCGCTTGAAACCGAAATGCTGATGCCCGTAAACAGCGCCAAATACGCCCCCAAACATGCAGGACATTTGGGCAGTAAGACCAGTGTGACGCTCGGAATGATCCACCCCGCGATCCCAAAACCGCGGCCCCATCGAGATTGGCGCCCAGGAGCATTGACGCGGCCTTCTCTTGTCGTCTGGCAGCAGTGGCGAGTGTTCACGTGTGCGCCTCCTTTGCGTGGCAACAAGAGTCGGCGTTCTGAATCAGGGGTTCGTACTCGTCATGGCGGCGCCACCATACCCCGGTCTCATTGCGCCCCTTAGGCGCGCGGTCGAGCCATTGGTACATACCCCACAGGCCGTCCAGTCCGCGAGCATAAGTGGAATAGGTGTGGTAGATGACGCCTTTCTCGAGCACGAATGCACTCATACCGGGTCTATCGCGCGAGTACGTAGCCGCGTCGGTTCCGCATACCTTCGCCAACTGCGAAACGGGCTCCGGAAATGGTGTCGCATCCATCGCGTGCCCACCGCGCTGGTAGTTGTATTCGATTCTTCTATCGCGCTGCTGTTCCTGTTTGAACGAGACGTTGAAGTCGTAGTTGAACTCGCTTCCGAGCGAGGAGGCCCAAGGAAACGTCCACCCCATCTGTCGCTTGTACGCCTGCAGCTTTGGGATCGCGGCCCGAGACACTGCGCACAGTGTAACGTCATGGTTTGCGAGGTGGACAACGCATCCTTGGAAGCCGTCCGCGATCGCCGAACAGGACGGACAGCCCGCCGTAAAGTCGGGCCCGAACATGAAATGGTAGACGAGGAGCTGCGAGCGTCCTCTGAAGAGGTCTGCAAGCGAGGCGCTCCCCTCATCGGTCTCG
>JAFAXJ010000380.1 GCA_019241095.1 Verrucomicrobiota bacterium
AGTAAGCCCAGCATCACCGGCAATCTCAATATAATTGCTCGGATCAAATGATATATGGAGGTTCGAGATTCTGGCCTTTTGATTCACAATAGAAGCAGCCAAGTCAAATTTCTGAATAGGCAATCCACGAAAATCTATTTGATTGCCGGATCCATCAATCTGGGCGGTTGGCAATACGTCTTTGCTGCTGCTGGAAACTACGAAGTTAACAGATAAGCTTCCGGAGAACTGATCGCCTTGGCCGAGATTTTTCGTAAAGGCCTTGAAGACCCCCAAATCTCCAAAAATTATTTTCCCGTTGAGCTGGTACGGAAACGGATCAGCCAATGTTCCTGCTGCAGTTGCATCGATATAGTTTTGGGGATTAAACTGGATTCGAAAAGTCTGCACTTTGGCGCGATTATCTTTAACAGTCGCATCCAGATTTGCGCTTTGAACAGGTAGGCCCTTAAACCTGATTTGTTGTGCGGCCACGGTCACTGAACCTTTGGAAATCGTGCTCTTGTTTTGACCCTCGGCTGAAAAGGATCCTGAAAGAGATCCAGCTAATCCTGATTCCTGGCCGAAGCTCTTCAGCAATCCTTCGAAAATCCCGAGATCTGCCAAGCCAAGATGAGCGTTGATATTATAGGAGTTGGGGTAAGCCAACCCAGCTGTTCCTTCCAATTCTGCTTGGTTCCTGTCATCAAAGACGATGAGCGCCTGTGTCAGCCTCCCCTTTTGATCTTTGATCCCGCCTGCAAGATGAAACGCCTTTATCGACAGGCCGCGATACCCAATGTCATTGCCCTCCGCCTCGAAATTCGCATTGGACTGCGCCAGCTTGCTGTCGCCTGCAGCGGAGAAATTTGCGGTTATGTTTCCTGTCAGGCCGGCGGGTTGCCCATAGAATTTCAGCAAGGAATCGAAAGCTCCAAGGTTCATCAGGTTAACTTGCCCTTGAGCGCTAAAGGGCAAGGTTCCTTCTAGTGAACCTTCTGCTTTGAGAACAACAAAATTGTCCTGATTAAAACTGATTCTAAGTGGTTGGACGTTAACTTTCCTGTCTTTGACTGTTGCCTCGAGCGCGAGATCCTGAACCAATACTCCTCCCGTAGCTAGATTGCTTCCGGATAGGTTCAACCTTGCCTCGGGACCCATGTTTCTGAAATCACCATGGCCAGAGAAGCTTCCCGCAAGGCTGCCCGCTATTTGTAAGTTAGATCCGAAATTATGCAGGAAAGGATTAAAAAGGTCTAAATTGGGCAAAGCTATTATACCTTTTCCCTGATAGCTAAACGGATCGATCACCTGCGCAGTTCCGGAGATATTCAAATAATTGTTCTGAACAAAGCCGATTCGACAGGATTGAAGTTCCAGTACGTCATTATTGAAATGAGCGTTCACATCAATCTGGTTTACATTAAGGCCCCTGTAGGCCAGACCTTCTCCGAGCGCTCGAACAAAGCCAGAAGGTCGCAACTTGCTGAAGAGCAAATCACCATCCATGGTGAGTTGGCCTTTTACTAAATCTTGCTGGATGAAGTCGGTCAGAGTTACTACATGCAATTTAGCATGTGCACTGATTGACTCTAGATCTAAGGGAGTTCCTGGCTTGGGCAGCCGAGCGTTGCCGGTAATTGAGATATTGCTCTGGCCGGAACGCAAAGCTGCTTGCAGATCGACCAAATCGTCTCGTAGGGAGTCGCCGGTCACCTGTATTGAGGCGATGTGCGCATCCTGATATTTCGTATCAGCGACATCAGCCTGTATCACCGCCGCAATAGAAGACCAGAGATCTGTCGCCGGGGGGAACTTCATGGCTGCGAGAAGATCGAAACGGACGTCAGAAATTGTGGCGGGAGGTAACGGAGAACTCATCGCAATATGGTTCAGATTGCCGCTCAGCATTGTTGTCGCAATCCCGTCGCGCAAGCCTAAGATTCCTTTAGTCAGGATATTACCGTTAACGCCGGATATATAGGAGGTCAGGTCAGTGATGTTGGCCGCTAACGCAATATCACCGGATACTCGGTTAACAAAATCTTCAGTGGTTTCAGGCAGTGATAATTTTCCAACGATTCCGACATGATCAGGACCTGAGTCAAGCGAGATATCGCTGAGTTGCAATTCTCCTCTTTGCATATCGATCCGGACTCGAAGTTTATCCGCTCGGTATTTTTCATAGCTGATATTCGTCCCATCAACATAGATTCTGCCTGACAATGTGCGCAGCCGATCCGGATCTCCGTTGACCTTTATGTTCGCGTCAGAGATTATGCCATTCAGAGGTACCGACAAGACATTCCCAAGCTGCTGAAGCTGAACATTTGTAGCCTGGAAAGAGCCGTCCAAAGCATGGTTTGTCGTATCCAGGTTGGCTTGTCCAATAGCTTTACCTCCTAAGATTCGCAGATCAAGGCCCAAGCCGAACATGTCTGCCTTACTAAAATCTAACTGAAGTTGGTTCACCTT
>JAFAXJ010000445.1 GCA_019241095.1 Verrucomicrobiota bacterium
TGGCAACGTCATTGGGAAGAAAGGTTCCCTCCATCCAGGAAAGGCTCCCGAGATATCGATAACATCTCCCAGATACTCATCGTGGAAATACAGTTTCTTCATAAGTCAATTGTCTACTAATGGATTCTCTTTAAGAAAGCTTCCATCTCCTCGGGGTTGAAATATGCCCATCCCCGATTATAGGTGAGATCATAAACCCAAAATTCACTACAATCTTCACGAAAAAGCACAACGTAAGCCCTGGTTTTCAATGCCTTCGCAACTTCTCGCGCTACTCTTCCTTGTAAATCACGCATGTCATATCGACGGACGATGGATTCGAGATATCCCTGGTCCACGACTTTTCCCATATCCACCCGTGTTACTTCCATCACCCCTGCCGGTATCAGTTCACCATCTTTAAATCGCCATTCAATAAAGTCTACATCTAACATTAAGAGCGACCTATCAAGAGTTCGATGCCAGAGTGAATATGGAAGAATACGATTTTCTGTATCCTCACGTTGATGTGCTTTTGCTCCTGAAGCGGTTAATTTCTTTTCCAGGTCAGCCATACTGCTCACCTTTTTCTTCTGGTTAAGGTAACTGACACGCCCATATTCAGCTTTCTTGCACTCCGACTTATACTCTAACCTATAAACTTGACGACAGGCCTTAGATTAAGCCGAGTAGTACCAAAAGTCAAGGCAGCGATTCAAATATTGTGTCTAAGGAGCTTTTTCTGTTATCCTGTTAGAAGGATTTATTTTCCTATATGTGAGTTGAAATAGTTATTTTTATATCGCCTCTTTTGCTACAAGAAAATAGAGATTAGCTAAAGAGCGTATTTAGTTACGTCGACTTTAGAAATATTGATTTATGGGGGGGCAAAGTGGTACTACAAAGATCACACCAGGAGCTAGTATCTGCATCTGATAATCAAGAAGAGACCAATAAACAGGCAGATACTATACCCTCAGGTGTAAACGGAGAAGAGATCGCTGTAGAGGCAAATTCTAAGAGATTAGATATTAATACATATCGAACTTGCGCATGCGAACCTTCCCATATAAATTGTCTTACCGCAAAGGATTGGATGAAATGTCAGTTAGGCGTATGGCAATTTTCCTATGAAGGCCGTGATATTCGAGATAAGGCAAAGCATCCGGCAACTTACCCTATCTCCTTAGCACGCAAATGTATTGAGCTCTTCTCCCATAAAGGTGAACTGGTTGTCGATCCTTTCATAGGTAGTGGTACGACACTCGTAGCCGCGCGAGATACTGTTAGAAACGCCCTTGGTTTCGACATTCATCCTGATTATATTGCTTTAACGCAGGACCGATTGCAACAAAACACATTGTTTGGTGAAGAGCAACAGATCCCAATACTTGATGACGCCAGAAATATTGCTCAATATCTACATGAAGAGACTATTGCCTGCATTGTTACCTCGCCTCCTTACGCTAATCTTCTGAATAGAGAGCGCTTGAACAAGAGCCGTCGAGGAGACGAACGGAAAAACGCCCAATATAAGAAAGTTGAACAGTACAGCCAGCGTACAGAAGATCTGGGAACGCTTGAATTAGATGACTATGCAAAGGCGATGGCTGAAATATTCGCAGGTATTCTTCCTTTGTTGAAGCGAAAAGGACACTGCGTTATTAATGTTCCTGACATGTGGTGGGAAAATAAACGTATAACTATTCATGTTGCAGTTATTGAAGCCATGCGTTCCGTCGGTTATGAGCTACGCAATACTATTATTTGGGATCGCACAAACATTGTTAACGGCATCGGAATCTTTGGATGGCCCAGTAACTATATTACAATGGGAACCACCTTTGAGTATCTACTGGATTTCTGGCGCCCTCCGGTAGCCAGTCATCAGACACGGGCGGGTATAGTTATCCCTGATGCATCTGAAGCTGACGACGCGCCTGAGCTGACTCAAGAAGTTCAAAATACACAATCTGTGAAAAAGACGCGTAAACGTAAAGCTAAACTCCCCGCCAATGATAGCACTCCTGCTATCTAGATGAAATTTTAAACTGCATTAATGAGCAATGGATCTGAAGACCCAGCAGTGGACCATCGAGAACGCTCAGGCTCGCTGAGACACACTTACCGCACGGTACCATCCAGGCGTGATACCAAAGGTGGCTTTAAACATCCGACTAAAATGCGCTTGATCGGCAAACCCAGCTTCTATGGCCACCTCGACGAGCGAGCGGTTCTCGGTGAGGAGGGTTCGAGCAAAATCAAGACGCCGCCGGAGCAAATAGCGATACGGACTGGTTCCACACATGACGCGAAATTGTCGGGCGAGATCGTAGCGGGTGAGTCCCGTGATCGCCTCCAACTCTGAAGAGTGCACAACTTGCGTGATGTGGGTGTCAAGATACTGGCGCACGCGATTGAGAGACGTCACATCGAGGGAACGAGGTGGAGGAATGTCCTGGCAACTGGGATCTTCCTCTACCAACCCCTCTGCCACTTGCATGATGAGACTGTCAAGCGCCAGCGGTTCGCGAGGCCCTTGAAAACCATTCCTGAGCGCGGCAGACAATTTCTGATTGCTCGTCACTGGGGTGCGAACGAAGGGCAGTGAGGAGGGATGAGGACGCATGGTCTGGAGCGCCTCAAAAATCAAAGCAGGTTCCACATAGATCTGACGATATCCGAAGCCTTCTTCCGTCCCTGCATATCCATCATGTAACTCATCGGGATGCAGCACGACCACTTGACCAGGTCTGCTGACCCGGGAAGCTCCTCGGTAGGTGAAAGACTGGATGCCGACAGTGGTCAGACTGATCGCATACGTGTCGTGGCGGTGCTTCTGATAGGCATGTCCTTGAAACCGTGCTTCGAGGAATTCTACCCCGTAGTCCGTTTGCGTACTCAGCATCCAATCCTTTCTGCACAATCGTTCAAGACCAAGACCGCTGTTTTTGCTATCCTTCATCATATCAACGAACCTCACCTGTTCGAGAAATTGGAGGACTCTCAACGATGACCACTGATCAAGTGCTTCCCTTTTTGCTCTTCGCAGTCGTGGCTGCGGTGACGCCTGGACCCAGTAATCTGATCTTAACCTCGACAGGAGCCACCGTCGGGTTGCTTCGTGGGCTTCCCTGCCTGTTTGGGGTTCTACTCGGGATGGCACTCATGATGTTCCTGGTGGCCTTTGGCCTGGGAAACGTGGTCCTGGCGAGTCCCTGGATTATCCTCATCCTCAAGTTCACAGGCGTTGGCTTTCTGCTTTGGCTCTCGTGGAAGATTACCACAGCGGGCAATCTTGACGCAACCTCAGTGAAACAGTCACTCGGTTTTTGGGGAGCAGCCGCTTTTCAATGGATCAACCCGAAGTCGTGGGTGGTGAGTGTGAGTGCCGTGAGCACCTATCTGCACCCGGTCAAAGGGACAGCATTCACTCAAGCGATAGGCTTGGGTCTGCTCTTTCTCCTTGCTGCGCTCCCGAGTTGTTTCATCTGGTTGGCTTTCGGAGCGAGTATCCAGCGCTTTCTCTCCGAAGAACGAACGGCAAGAATCGTCAACATTGCCCTGGGTGTTTTACTGGCAGGATCTGTTCTTTTGTTGTTCTGGTAGCTCCTCTTTCTTGTGAGACTATGGCTTATAATTTCCCGGCACATCGCGGAAACTAATACCAGCGAGCGATACAATTTACAACTAACTACCACTTTATGAGTACGAATAAAGAATATTACCACGTATCCCGATTTGTTAAACTTGACAGAATGTTCTAACTTGTTCTATAATGTTAGAACAAATTTTCAAATAGAAGGAGCAGAGGATGAGCGACCATCGCAATGGGCAGGTTCAACAAGAGGAACAGTCACGTGCCCATCAATTTAATCCAAATGAGCATTTAATGCAGTTGAAGAGTAAAGAGGGTCCCAAAGATTATCTGCCGGTGCAGTGGCGTCTCGTCTGGTTCCGCGAGCAATGTCCAAATGGCACCATTGATACAGAAGAGCTTGAAGTCGACCTTGATCGTGAGGTTGAGGAAGAGGTCTACGTCTGGAACAGCGAGAAGAGACGTAG
>JAFAXJ010000539.1 GCA_019241095.1 Verrucomicrobiota bacterium
TCAAGCGGAACAGTTTCAGTTTGTGGATTTGATGTTTCAGAGAAATCACTCGAAAGCCGCGCCAAAGTTGGCTACCTGCCTGAAAACGCGCCCATCTACAGCGATATGTCAGTTTTCAGTTTTCTGGCATTTTGCGCTGAGATGCGCGGACTGTTTGGTGAGAACAAAAAGCGAGCGATCAATCGGGCGGTCGAGCTCTGTTTTCTGGACAGCGTTCTGCGCCAAAGTGTCGACACTCTTTCCAAAGGATATCGCCATCGAACTTGCCTGGCCCAGGCAATTATCCATGATCCCGAAGTACTCATTCTGGACGAACCGACGGATGGTCTGGACCCCAACCAGAAACATGAAGTTCGTTCATTGATCCGCAAAATGGGAACCGATAAAGCCATTATCTTTTCGACGCATATCCTGGAGGAAGTGGAAGCAGCGTGTACGCGCGCCATTATCATCGATCAAGGAAAGATTGTTGCGAACGGGACGCCGGCGGAGCTGAAGGCAAAAGCGCCTTTTGCCGGGTCTATTGTTCTTGGAGTACGCAACGCTTCCTGGAACTCAATCGAGCGTGAGCTCCTGAACCTTTCCGCGCTGGGTGGCTTAGAGCTTCTTGAACAAAAAGATTCTTATTTCATGGCGCGTCTGCAACCTGCCGGAAATCTGATGCCTGAACTTATCAGTTTGGTTAGTCTTCGGAGCTGGCAGGTTGAAACGCTACGAATTGAAGAAGGCCGTTTAGATGATGTGTTCCGGGCTGTAACTATGCCCGACACCGTTCCTCATTCATGAGAGCAATCTGGACTATCGCAAAGCGTGAACTAGGCGCTTACTTTTCATCCCCGGTCGCCTATGTGTTCATCGTTATCTTTCTGCTGTTAAACGGTTTCTTCACCTTCATGGTCGGAGGATACTTCCAACGCGGTGTCGCGGATTTGTTGCCGTTCTTTGTATGGCACCCATGGCTCTATCTTTTCCTGGTGCCCGCTGTGGGAATGCGTTTGTGGTCAGAAGAGCTTCGATTGGGAACGATGGAGCTATTACTAACAATGCCGGTTACATCTGCACAAGCCATTATCGGCAAATACCTGGCCAGCTGGATATTTCTTCTGATAGCTCTCGCATTGACTTTTCCGGTAGTACTAACAGTTGAGTATTTAGGACATCCCGATCTTGGCCGTATAGCGTCCGGTTATCTAGGTAGCTTTCTGGTATCGGGAGCTTTTCTAGCTATCACCTGTATGACTTCTGCCCTCACCCGTAATCAGGTGGTAAGTTTTATACTAGCCGTTGTTATCTGCTTGTTTCTTATTTTATGCGGATGGCCGCCGGTCACAGACGCTGTGATGACTTGGGCTCCTGCATGGATTATCGACGCTCTCGCTAGTATTGGAGTCATTACTCATTTTGAAGCGCTGCAGAAAGGCGTTATTGATAGCCGCGATCTGCTGTTCTTTATTTCGATTACTCTCTTTTTCCTTTTCACGACGAGCGTAATCCTGCGAACCCATCGGGCCTGATTATGAGAGGTAAATTCAGAGGTTTTCTGTTCTCCGCTCTTGGGGTTGTCTGTTTGGCTATCATTCTGATCGCCTTAAACATTTTGGGTAGCGTCTGGAGATTCAGGTCCGATTTGACCCAGAACAAGCTGTATACCTTATCGAGCGGCACGAAGAAAATCCTGAACAGGCTTGATACTGAAGTAGAGATCCGCTTCTACTTCAGTAAGGACAACCCGGAAGTACCGGTCCCATTGCGTACCTATGCGCAGGAAATTCAAGATCTTCTCTCTGAATATCAACAGCACGGGCATGGCAAAATCAAAGTGGTTAAGCTGGATCCTAAGCCTGATTCTGACGCGGAAGATTCTGCAAACTTAGATGGAATCGAGGGACAGGATGTAAATCTCAGTGATAAGGTTTATCTTGGCCTGGCAGTCAGTTGCCTTGACGCAAAACAGACAATTTCTTTCCTGAGCCCAGAGCGGGAAACATTACTTGAATACGATATTTCGCGGGCGATTGCCAGCGTGTCCAATCCGAAAAAGGCTGTCATTGGACTCATGAGTTCACTGCCGGTGAACGGAAGTGGCGCCACACCTATGTTGATGGAGCGGCAGCAAAGCACCCCGGCTTGGGTATTTGTTACAGAATTGAAAGAAAACTATCAAATCCGCGTGCTGCCGCTTACCGCTGACAAGATTGATAGCGATATAACTGTCCTTTTACTCGTGCATCCAAAAGGCATCAGTGTGCAAACACAATATGCCATAGACCAGTTTCTACTTCGTGGCGGGAAGTTGGTTGCATTGTTAGATCCTTTTTCACTGGTCGACGCTCAGATGAGTCAGCAGGAAGGTGGTCCCTCGAGCTCAACACTGGACAAACTGCTCCCGGCCTGGGGTTTGAATTTTTCAGATACCGAAATAGTAGCCGATCCTGTTTATGCTACTCAGGTTCAACGCCAGCAAGGGGTCGAGTCTGATCCGACGATTCTGTCAGTTAGTAATGATGGTATTAATAAGAAGGATGCGCTTGGCGCCGCAACGAGTGATTTGCTTTTACCGTTTGCGGGCGCTTTTACGGGCACACCGGTTCAGGGCTTGAGGCAAGAGATTCTGGTGAAGACATCGGACCATGCCAAGCTGGTCCCAATCGCGACAGTTCAGGCCGGGCCGGATGCAGTACGACGTGAGATGAAAGGAGCAAACACGACTTATTCTCTCGCACTTCGTTTATCAGGAAAATTCCCAACTGCTTTTCCGAATGGCAGGCCGAAGGACGCTGTTGCTCAGCAGCAGCCGCAGCCCTCCCCTGCCCCAGAGCCTCAGCTTAAACAGGCCAGCGCCGAAAGCGTAGTCATTCTCGTTGGTGATGCCGATTTCGCTTACGACTCTATAGCAGGCCATTCGCAACAAATCCTGGGTCAAACTATATTTAATCCGTCAAACGGTAATCTGAACTTTCTTCTGACCAGCATCGAACAGCTCAGCGGAGATACTAACCTGATCGGAATACGTAGTCGCGCATCTGGGAATCGCCCGTTTGATCTAGTGAACAAGATGCAGGCTACTGCTGAGGAGAAATATCAGAGCAAGATCAACGAGTTGGAAGATGACTTAAACCAAACGCGTGAGAAACTGGCCTCGCTACAAACCGGGAAACAATCTGACCAGAAAACGCTGATCTCTAACGAGCAACTCGGGGAAATCCGAAAATTCCACGAACAGGAAGCAAAGTTAAATCAGGAATTGAAGCAAGTTAGGAAAAATCTTCGTCAGGAGATAGATTCGTTACAAGACACTCTAAAGTGGGTCAACATCTTGGGAATCCCTATTCTTGTAGCTCTTTTCGGGGTCACCTTGGCTTGGATCAAGAAAGAAAGGCGGGCAGCGAAATGAATCGGAAGCTTTTTTTGGGGATGTTTGTTGGCGCGCTATTGCTTGGTATAATCGGGGCGATGGTGCTGTTATCTCGATCTTCCGGTTGGGAAAACCAGCAAAAGGGTCGCACTATTTTCGGAGATCTTCCTGTGAGCGAAGTTACACAGGTCCTCATTCGAAGTTCCACGGCCTCGCTAACCTTGGAGAAAAAGGATCAAAGTTGGACAGTTGCCGAACGTTATAATTATCCTGCAGATTCTGAAAAGATTCGAGACCTTATCCGTAATCTCTGGGAGCTTAAACCCGTACGCGATTTGCAAATTGGTGCATCCCAGCTTGGCCGCTTAAATCTAAAATCACCGGACTCTAAGACAGACAGTGGAATTGCAATTACCTTTAACGTTGGAAAAGAGAAACAATCACAGTCATTGATCATTGGTAAATCGATCCAAGGCGGAGAAAACAGCCCATCTGCGACTGGCAGATTCATCTATGTGCCCTCGAACAAAGGTAGGGTCTACGTGGTAGCTCAATCGTTTAATTCTGTTGATCCAATTGTCATTGGAGATTGGCTCGACAAACAATTTATCTCCCCAGGAGAACTGAAAGAAATCGAACAGACTGCTTGGTCTAACAATCCTGGATGGAAAGTTACGCGTGAAAGCTCAAACTCTTCCTGGCATCTCGCAAACGCTACTTCTGGAGAGAAGATAAACGACGACGTCAGTGCGCGACTAGGCTATTTCAGCCCGACCTTCAGTGATGTTCGAAGTTTGTCAGACTCTTCGGAGGAAACAGGACTTCAGAAACCTTTTCGGGTTACGGTGGTCACATTTGACGGTTTTCTTTATGTATTTCTAATTGGCAAGCAAAACGCTGATAAACAGCGTTTTATCAGAATAAAAGTAGATGCGCAGTTACAAACTGCCCGAGCAGCAACAGAGAACGAAAAGCCC
>JAFAXJ010000227.1 GCA_019241095.1 Verrucomicrobiota bacterium
AATGACATGGGCCTCAAGGTTTGATGTCACCGTCACCCTCGGAGTTCTTTTCGTGGTGGCTCTGTTGGGATTCATGGCCGTACAGCGCCGAGCGGTGCTTGATCATCGCGAGATAGGATTGATAACCAACCAATCGCAGAATGTCGGCCAGCTTATCGAGCAAAGCCGGCCCGCTATCGCACAAAACGCCGATATATTGGTTTGGCACGCCGCAGCTGTGCAGTCTACGGATTATCCCCGATTCGCAAATGCCGGAATAGGCGCAAAAATCGGGTTAGTCACAGGTTTGTCTACCGCTGGGAAGCTAAATGGCGCTCTAGTTGTCCTTCCCGGAATGGTGAAAAGCTTGTACGTTGTTAATAAGCCAGGCAATATTTTCCAGTCTGGCGGGAGTGGGCAAGATCTTGGCCCTTTTAATTTCAAGGACACCACTTGGCTCCCTGTTCTGAACTGGGAGGCCGGCAATCAGCGTCTTTTGCGGGGATTGGTTCGACAAGGAGTCCAAGTTCTCATTGCCCTGGTCAGTCCCGCTTCGTATTCCCAACCCGGTATCCAACAGCTTTTTCTCAATCTAAGAACATCTATAACTGAGTTCGGGCGCCCACTCGTTTTTTCCGGGAACGATTTTGGGGTAGTAATGAACGCAAATGGAAAATTGCTGTTGGATTCTCGTCGCAATCCGGATACGGGACTGATGTTGACTCAAGTCGAGGTGCCGACCATTTTTGATTCGACTTTGTATAGCCGGTACGGAGATTGGTTCGCTATTTCCTGTGGCGCGGTAGCCCTAGCTATGACTATCTCGCAGCGGCTACGTCAAAGAAATGAAAAACCTCGTGGTGTCTCTCCATGATGTGTCGCCCTTGACTCAGTATTTTAGCGACAGGATCTTAGCTGAGCTCGAGGAGCTCGAAGTTCCGGCGATTTCGTTGTTAGTGATACCTGATCATCATGGAAAGGCGCCGTTGAGCAAGCATCTTCAATTCAAAAACTGGCTTACGCGCCAAGTGAACAAAGGCCATGAACCTGTGCTGCACGGTTATTATCATCTGCGAGCGGGAAAACCTTGTGATTCGTGGCATACCAGATTTGTCAACCGAGTCTACACGGCAGAAGAGGGAGAATTTTATGACCTCAGCCGCGAGGAGGCTTCCCGCCGGCTAGATCAAGGCCTTGCTGATCTAGCATTCCTCAATCGTCCGGTCCGCGGTTTTATCGCGCCGGCTTGGCTTTTGGGACCGGCTGCGGAAAAGGCCGTTGCGGACCGAGGATTTTTGTACACAACGACCGTTTTAGCCCTTAAGATATTATGTGGCAACCTCTCGGTTCAGTCTCGTTCTCTGGTTTGGAGCACTAGGGCTCCATGGCGCACTTTTGCCAGTCTTGCTTGGAATGCCAGCTTAAGGAAACTCGTACACCATTCCCGACTCGTTCGGATCGGAATTCATCCCCCGGATATCGAACAGGCTGCCGTTTGGCGGCAAATCAGGCAAATTGTCTCAACGCTGGTGCGCGATCACCAACCGTTGACTTACGAACAGCTCGTCAAGAGAATAGCTTCGCTCGCTTCATAGAATGGCAGCCAAAGTAGATCTTCATCTTCATTCAAAGTTCAGTGAACATTCTGCTGAATGGATTTTTCGTCGCTTCGAGTTCCCCGACAGCTATTCCGATCCCAGATTTCTATACCGTCGTTTGAAGGAAAAGGGGATGACCTTTGTAACCTTCACTGATCACAACCGGATCGACGGCTGTTTAGAGATCAGTGATGCAACCGACACTTTCGTCAGTGAAGAAGTTACGACCCGATTTCCTGACGAGCAGGCGAACGTCAATCTTTTAATTTGGAATATTAATGAATCCCAACACACGGAAATTCAGCAGCTTCGACCCAATATTTATGAGTTACAAGCTCTCCTGAAAGCTTCAGATATCAGGCACGCCGTAGCGCATCCGTTGTATGACACCAATCGGCAGCTAACCGCCGATCATGTGCAAAAGCTTATTCTTTTGTTCAAGCATTTCGAAGGCATTAATGGACTTAGAGATTCTCTATTTAGCGAAACTCTTCGGTTCATTCTGACGGGATTGACCCCAGAAAGTATTGAACGCTTTGCGAACAGGCAAAACCTGAACCCAACCCATCCTGAGCCTTGGCGAAAAATTCTTGTGGCCGGATCTGATGACCATGGTGGGATGTTTCCTGCCAGAGCTTACACAGAAGCTCCGCCGTGCGAATCGGTACAGGAGTTCTTGGGCCATATCGCCAAAGGAGACTGTGTAGTGAGAGGAGAAGGAGGCACTCCTTTAGTCATCTCTCACGGGCTTTACAACACGACTTATCAGTTCGCGAAAGCAAAATTCGCCGCGGCAGTTAGCTCAAATTTAGGATTTCTGGAATTGGTTTTTTCCCGCTTCATGGAGGGAAAAAACCCGACCCAATTTACGTTAGGCGAAAAAATCGGTTTGCTCTCCAGCGGGATTTTGTCCGGCAAAATATTTGAATTAGCTAAACCGGCTAACTTATCAATCTGGCCCGAGCTGGCGGACTACTTTGGCAACGCGGAAGTGCAGGCGCAGATTGCGCATGAAACCGCCGGGGTAAACGAACCGGAGCGCCGCGCCTTTTTAATGGTGGCGCTGGTATTCAACCAATTAGCATTCCGATTTTTTGATAAGTTTGTTCACCAGATCAGCGTCGGCGGAGTTGTGGAAGCCGTTCAGGCCTTAAGCGCTCTCGTTCCGATGGGCTTCATGTTAGGCCCCTATTTCTATGGTTTTCACAGTCAAGCTCCTTCTCGCAAACGGCTTGGCAGTATCTGTGCGGCGACCGTCAACTTTGTTCCTGATGCCTTGCAAAACACAAAACGGGCATGGTTCACTGATACGTTGGAGGACGTTAACGGGGTTGCCACGACCATTCGGAAGATGACTTCTGCCGGACAGCAACTCGGGGCAAACTTGATCGTCGTAACGTCAAGGGAGCGAATTAGCATTGCAGATATTCCTATCAAAAACTTTACTCCGATCGGTGAATTTGAGTTGCCGGAATACGAGCTCCAAAAATTGAGCTTCCCTCCGGTGCTGCACATGGTGGAGTACATTCAGAGAGAAGCATTTACCGAGTTGATCATCAGCACCCCGGGCCCGGTCGGGTTGACCGCTCTGCTCGCTGCTAAAATGCTCGATTTAAAGACTACAGGAATATATCACACCGACTTTCCACAATATGTTCGCGTACTAACGCAAGATAATTATATGGAAACTCTTGCCTGGAGCTTCATGCAATGGTTCTACTCGCAACTCGACCTTGTTTTCGTCAACTCCGAGCCATATCGGCAACGATGGATTGAACGAGGCATTGCACCGGAAAAATTAAAAATTTTACCGCGAGGGCTGGACACTTGCCTATTCACCCCTGCGCATCGCAATCCCCATTTCTGGTCACGATACGGCAAGGAGCCTCACGAAGTAGGACTGCTCTATGTCGGACGTATCTCTCGCGAGAAGAATCTGGACGTCGCGACAGCTGCTTATGAGAAGATTCGGGCCGAGGGCGTTCCCACCCGGCTTTTGATAGTTGGTGAAGGTCCCTATTTACGAGAGCTTCGAAAGCTGGTGCCGGACGCCTGCTATACCGGATATCTACGCGGTTCCGAACTGGCGATGGCTTACGCCTCTAGCGACATATTCATTTTCCCAAGTACGACAGATACATTCGGCAACGTTGTTTTGGAAGCACAGGCTGCCGGCCTGCCGTGTGTGGTGTCAAACCTGGGCGGACCCTCGGAATTGATAGAACATGGTACCAATGGCTTCGTCACGCGTGCTTTCGATGTGGGTAGCTTTGCCGATGCTGTCCGAGTGCTCTGCAAAGATTCGGCATTAAGGAAAGAGATGGGAGCAAAGGCTCGTGAGCGCGTAAAGGACCGGGATTGGATGAATGCTTTCCGTCAATTCTGGGAGGAGTCGATCTAGAGAGTGGGCAAAAAAGAATCATTTGAATTCTGTCACTGATCCGTTAATCTCCACACCTTCGGTATATGGCAAAGAAATCTTGGATCGAGAGAAATAAGCGGAAACAGAAAACGGTTGAAAAGTTTGCCGCTCTCCGGGCCGAGCTTAAAGCAAAGGGAGATCATGAAGGACTAGCTCAACTTCCAAGAGACGCTAGTCCTGTTCGCCTGGTGAACCGTTGTCAGCAAAGTGGCCGTAGGAGAGCTTTCATTCGCCGGTTTGGTCTTTCTCGAATTGCCTTTCGGGAGCTTGCCTCACAGGGGATGATTCCCGGTGTAACGAAATCCAGTTGGTAACTCTGTTCCCCGCGTCTCTGCGAAACGCTAGACGCTGTTACCTTGGATATGCAAGCCGCCACTTTTAGGGCTGACCACATGTATCAGCTCATTTATTGTAACCCGACTTTTTCTGCTTCGTGAGTTGTTACGCCGCTCCTTACCCATCCTCCCAATTTGCACTGAGTCCCCAATTCTTATTAGCCGTGAGCAGTGAATGCCAAGCGCATCGCGAGCCTCGCCCGGCACGAAGCGTGCGAACGTAACAAGAATCGCCTGAAAGATTGAAATATGAGTTTGGAGTTGGCCGTTTTGTTGGCTTTATCTCCTGGTCGCGCTTTAAATTCAGATCTGCCGTCGCCTAGCTCAATAGTTGCGAACATGGCAGTTATCTTTTTGCTGGTTTTTCTAAACGGCTTCTTTGTCGCTTCCGAGTTTGCGCTGGTTAAAATCAGGGGCAGTCAGCTTGATGCTCTCGATGAGCTAGACAAAAAGGTGAAATTCGCCAGGCATGTAACTTCGCATCTCGATGCTTACTTATCGGCGACGCAGCTCGGGATTACTCTTTCCAGTTTGGGCCTTGGTTGGATCGGTGAACCTTATCTGGCCAGAATCATTCAGCCTCTTTTGATGCGAATCGGCATCGTTTCGCCTCCAGCAATTCACGCGATAGCCTTCGGTTTGGGCTTTGGCGTAATTACTTACTTGCACATAGTTTTGGGCGAGCTAACTCCTAAATCGTTGGCTATTCGCAAAGCCTTGCCTACGGCGCTCTGGATCTGCATGCCGCTCCATCTATTTTACCTGGTATTCCGGCCGGCGATTTGGTTCTTGCAAGGGTCGGCATCTTTGATCCTGAAACATTGCCTGAAGGTTGACCCAGTTGCCGAAACAGAGCTGGCTCACACGGAAGAAGAGCTTCGAGTGATCCTTACTGAGAGCACTGGTACGCTCGGAGGAGACGAGCTGCGAAAAGAACTTTTAATCAACGCGCTAGATTTTCGCAGACGGGTCGTGCGGGATATTATGACCCCGCGTGGGGATGTGATTTATTTGGATGTTCAAGACTCGTTCGAGACGAATTTGGAAATCGCTTTTGAGTCGCACCATACGCGCTTTCCGCTGGTTCGAGGACATCTCGATAACACAATCGGTCTGATACACATCAAAGATCTCATGCGTGAAATGAGGTCTGAAAAGCCCGATCTTCTGGCCACCAAGCGCGATCTGATGCCAGTACCGGAATTTATGCCTTTAGAGAAGCTCTTGAACCACTTTCTTGCAAGAAAAGCCCATTTTGCCCTTGTTGTCGACGAGTACGGAGGAGCGGTTGGGATCGTAACATTGGACAACGTTCTCGGCGAGCTTGTAGGCGAGATCCAGGATGAGTTTGATCAGGAACCCGTTAAAGAATTTGTTCGGTTGAACAATGACGAGTTCATTGTTCAAGGCCAACTGAACCTCTATGAATTGCAGGAGTTGGCCGATCTGTATCTTGAGAATGCTGATGTCAGCACCATTGGCGGATACGTGATCCAACTTTTAGGTCATCTTCCAAAACAAGGAGAGCAAGTTCGGATCGAGGATTATCTTGTCACCATCACCCATACCGACGGTCGACGAGTGTTACAATTGCACTTCAAAAAACACCCTTTCCCAGCTCCCCAACCCGCAGAAGCTGAGGTCTGAGCGGATTTTGTTTCGTGCTAGTCCTAGCCCTCGAGGGTTCAAAAACGGAAGCGAAAGTATAGCTGTCCAGAGGCATGCAAATGGGGCGAATTTCAATGGGTGCGTGGGTAAATACGTGATTTGACAACGAGGACGAGCGCGAGGATGAGGGCTTCGGGCGAGACGGTGAAAAGGTGATTGAAACGAGTATCTTTTCTCAATGGCATTTGGTTTTTTTCAGAATCTGATTGATCGATTCAGCGGCAAGCCCGTGGACTGGGATGAACTCGAAGAGTTGCTGATCCGCTCGGATATAGGGGTTCCGATGACTCTGCAAATTGTCCAAGACCTTCAGGCTCGCCGAGAAAAGATTACCGCCAAAGACGTTGTTCAGGCGACAAAGTCTCGTATCGAACAGGTCCTGCCGGTATCAGCCGGGAGGTTGCGACCGCTGCCAAATCGGCCCAAGGCGATTCTCATGATTGGAGTTAATGGCACTGGGAAAACTACTTCTAGTGCTAAACT
>JAFAXJ010000555.1 GCA_019241095.1 Verrucomicrobiota bacterium
GTGTCGGACGCCTGCCGAACCCTCCAGAGTTTATCGACCGACGCATACGCACGCCGGAACTTGAGTTTCCAGACCGGTTTAAGTACATTAGGTAGCGCTTCATGACGCCTGAAACTGAAGACAGGATTTCGCGGCAATTGACCACCTTCGAGGAACTGGTCAAACATCTGGCAACTAAAGAAGAACTTCAAAAGCTGCGGGTTGAAATGATCCTTTGGATCATCAGCACCAATATTGCTGTAGGCATTGCAGTCGCGTCTGCGCTGATTTTTTATATCAATAGCCGCTTTGACCAATTGATCTTTTTCCTCCAGCATTGGAAGCCGTAAGTTCACACTCCGAGTCGATTTGAAAAAATAGGCTCGGCAGTGAGCTGCAAGACGAATTAAAAAAGATTAGAACGCTCAACTGTTGCCAACGGTTGGTTGCCGTTGGTTGGTTAGCCGGCGGAGGCTTTTAATTTGCATTGGAGCCTCCGCCGGTCTCCTTATTTTACGACCGGCGTGACACCGCGAAGCATGTCGCCTTTAGCCTGCTTGCTAGCAACTTCCTCGAGCCTTTTAACTGCCTTATCGAGCTGGTCCGCGTCGCTGATAGCGTTCAAGTGACCAAGCTGCTGTGATAGTAGCGAGCGCAAATGCTGCCCGCGTAAAATCGTGTAATCGTAAGCCTGGTCGTCGTCCATTTGCTTGCCGTTCAATTTGCCGTGCGAAGGATTGGAAAGCCAAATGTGTTTCTGATCCAAAAAATCCCAAACCGGATCGTTTGCTGAATCGCTTACAAAGCGGTGTTTCATCGGGCGCATCTCGACGGGCTCTCCCAGCGTCTCTCGCTCCGACCAGGAATCATCACCCGCGCAAATCCTGTCGGGCTCATCTCAATCGCCGTATTTAAAAGGTCGGCGGAATGCGTACAAACGGCAGTCACTCGCGGGTTGCTTGGTCGAGGAATTCTTTAGTTGCTTGTGCAGCGTCCTCGAGGTTGCCGTAAACGGAAGTGGATTCTTTTGCCGCCCAGGGTTGGTCGAACGGCAAAGCCGATCTGACCGCTTGGGTAACTGTCAATGGCAATTGGTAAATGGCGCACTAGTTTGCGCGCGTGACTAATGTCAAACATCACCAAATGTGGACTAAACATCCGCCGTCAAAATAGGACATCCAGAGTTATCTTTTGATCAACAGGAACTTATGTCGTTTTGTCGAGATAGTGCCGACGGAGGGGGTCGAACCCACACACTGTTGCCAGTACCGGATTTTGAGTCCGGCGCGTCTGCCAATTCCGCCACGTCGGCTTGACCGAACGGGTTATCTAATACTATCGTGAAGAAACGCAAGGGACAGATGCATTTGAACGGCTCAAAACGATCGGAAATGGCGGATCAAGGCGCGATAATCGACTCGTTGCCTTTTCCGAATGCTTCGATTTGATCCAGTACCGCCCTTTCCTTTGCTGCTGGATTGTCCATCTTTTAATCACTAATATTTCAGAATTCGCGATAAGAACTGTTTCGTTACTGCTGAATTGGGATTTTCAAGGATCTGCTGCGGCTGCCCGCACTCAACGATACGACCGCCGCTAAGTAAGGCCACCTGGTCGGCCACCGATCGAGCAAAGCCCATCTGATGTGTTACGAGAACAAAATCTCTTCCTTCTTGACGCAGTTCCGCGATGACATCCAGGACTTCTGCCGTCATCTCAGGATCCAATGCGGAGGTAGGTTCGTCGAAAAGCAACAGCTTCGGCCGAATAGAAATTGCTCGAGCAATTGCCACGCGCTGGCGCTGACCACCTGATAATTGAGCAGGTGACTTGCCTGCATGTTCCAATAGTTGAAAGCGATCAAGAATCTCTTTTGCAGTCCGCTTAGCTTCAACGCGGCTATGCCCATGCACCTTCTCGAGCGGCAAAGAGATGTTTTGCAAGGCTGAAAGGTGTGGAAACAGGTTATAGGCCTGAAACACGGTTCCAACCGAACGTCGATGAAAAAGCAATTCCCGTTCTTGGTAAATAACCTTTTTATCATTCAAAAACAGATTGCCAGAATCCGGACGTTCAAGTCCGGCGATGATCCTCAACAAAGTGGATTTACCTCCACCGGACGGGCCGATGAGAACGAGTGAGTGGACGTCATCAAACTCCAGCTTAACGTCTTGCAGGACACGTTGAGCTCCAAAAGATTTGGTAAAGGATTCAACCCTAAGTTTCAAAGTGCAGCCTTCCTTCTAACCACTTTATCCAGATGGTAATTGGGAGTGTCAGAACGAGATAACCGAACGCCAAAGGAACATAGCACTCGAAGTTGCTGTAGGTTAGTGACGCGACCTGCTGAGCATTCCACGTAAAATCTTCAATGGAAATAATGGATAGCAGAGATGAATCTTTGATCAGGCTGACAAACATTCCTGCCAGCCCCGGTAGTATCACTCGGACTGCCTGCGGCAAGATCACGTATTGATAGGTCTGCCATTTGGTGAATCCAACTGCCCGTGCTGATTCCAACTGAGTAGCACCAACACTTTCGATGCCCCCACGGATTATTTCACTGATAAAAGCGCCTGAAAAGAGAGACAGCGTAAAAATGCCGACGGCGAGACGACTACCGAAATGAATGGCATCAGCAATAACATAAAAAGCAAAAGAGACTTGGACCAACAAAGGTATGCCGCGTATCAACTCGATGTAGATTCTGGTCAGTGCGCGCAGAAACAGCAAACTGGATCGGCCCGCAACTGCTGCCAGGAAGCCGATCATCGTGCTCAGCACCAGAGAGATGCTGGAAATCTCTAAGGTTTTAAACCAGCCGCGCCAAAAAAAGTTTTGATACTTTACCAACACCCCCCAGTTCCAATTATAACGAAGCTGGGCGAATGCAAATGTGCAGATCAATGTTAAAAACAGAAATGCGATAATCCAATTGAACAGGATCGCTGGCCAAGACGCCGGCTTTGGGGAGCTATCGGGAGACATCCAGAACCCGTTCTGGCGCGCCGTTTGCGACTCAGCCATTCAGATACTCAAGCGCAACCAGCGCAAGCCGGCTCAATCTCCTCCGGCATTTACTTTCTGTAAACATTCCAGGAGGTACGGCACAAGTTGCTTCTTTCGCGAGACAACATTATTGAGCTCAAAGAGGTTAGGTCCGCGTGCAGGATAATGGATGACGCGCAACAGCTCAGAAGGCGCGGAGATCAGCAGCAAAGAATTTTGAGTATTAACATCAGTAATCAGCAGCGCGGCAAAGTAGTAACCCTGCTTAGAGCAATACTCTTGCAGCGAGGTTAATATTTCATCCTGCTTCTCGAAAAAATGAGAGAAACCAAGCTCCTCAATCTGAGAAACACTGAAAGAGAAATCTCCCTCCTGGTAGTCTTTGCAATCGGCCACGATTATCTGTTGGGGTGACAACGTTAATAGAGGAGATCCGATTGAGAAAATCTGTCGTGCTAATTCAGACGGATCGACTCCAGCGATATGGCTCAGGTCTTCCAAAACTTTTTTGTCAATACCCGTAGCGGTCGGAGAGGTCAGGTTCAAGGTGTCAGCAATCAGTCCGGCCATCAATAGACCTGCAATCGACGGCTCGATTTTGATCTCATTTTGTTGGTATGAAAGGGCAACCAAGGTGCTGGTTGAACCAACAGGATTGTTCCAGAAAAGGATCGGAACATCGGTGTGGAAAGCAGCAATGCGATGGTGATCCAGAACTTCGATTATTGGTAACTCACCAGCCCCTTTTACCGCCTGTGAAAGTTCATTATGGTCTACAAGAATAAGTTGGCGAGGAACGGGCTTCAGGAAATCGCTTTTTGAAAGAGCGCCAACCAGACATTTATTGCTGTCCAGAATCGGGAAGAGATAATCAGGCGAATC
>JAFAXJ010000616.1 GCA_019241095.1 Verrucomicrobiota bacterium
GCGCGTGACGCGATCGCCTGGTTCCGGCAAAAAGGCTTGCTCAATTAATCGGAGTAGACAGCCGATGTTCTCATAGTCTGCTCGCCGTTTAGCTGTTCACCATGACCGTTCATTACTTTACGCACATTCGAGACGGGTTAGTCGCCCGGTTTTTCGTATTGCTGACCTATTTTGGTTTGTGTCCTCTTTGGGCTGCGCAGGCGCCGGATCAAGGAGCTGTGATCGCTGCTTACGGGCGAGTCTCACCGGGAGAACGAGCCGTGACGCTCACTGCACCCTATTGTTTAAATTCACCCCCAATCGTAACTGAGCTGCTGGTGAAAGAAGGAGATCATGTTTTTCGGGGCCAGATATTGGCAGTGACACAGAACCAGGAGCTTGCGTCGGCAGATCTAGCATTGGCCAAAGCTCAGCTTGCCACAGTCGAGAAGCGGCTCCGCGCGTTAAATACAGAACCGAAAAGCGAGGACATTGCAGCCCAGGATGCCTTCATAAAAAGTTTGGAAGCCGAGGCCAGAGCGGAAAAAGCCAAAAAACGTCCAGATACAACGGCCGGCAGAAATGAAGCGAGCGCGCGTGAAGACGCGGCGACTGCCAAAGTGACAATGAGCCAGCATCAGCTCGAGGCAATGCGGCAAGTTCGACCGGCGGATCTGGCGGTCGTGCAAGCAGAAGTCGAAGAAGCAGAAGCCGTAGTGGCACGTTCAGAAACATTGTTAGGTTTCACCGAGATTGAGGCGCCGTTCGATGGGCAAGTTCTCAAGATTCTTTCTTATCCAGGGGAAAATGCTGCCACCCGGGGGCTTCTGGAAGTGGGGACAACTCAGGCAATGATGATCAAGGCCGAGCTAAGCGTAGCTGATGCTTATCGGGTTAAAGTTGGGGCCAGGGCCACGATCAAAAGCGCGGCTTGGCAAGGCGAAATGAATGGAACGGTAGTCAGAATTGATCCCATTGTGGAGCGCAGCGATCTGAAAACTCTTTCAACGTTTGCGAATGTGGATCGACAGATTATCGAAGCGATGATTACGCCAGAAGCTCCTGAGAAGCTGACGGGACTGACAGGAGCCGAGGTCACTGTGGTGATCACTACCGACTCACGTGCCAAATGAGTCGTCTTGGCGGGATTGCGCGGTGGATTACTCCCGCCGGCGTACCTTTCGCCTGGCGTCAGCTCTGTTTTGATCGCAATCGCCTCCTGGCAGCTACATGCGGAATCATCCTCGCTGTGACATCGATCCTGTTTCAGACCGGCGCTTATAATGCATTGTTCGCTAGTGTAGCCACTCAGTATCTGGCACTGAACGCTGACCTGGTGATGCATAGCGCCAATTACAAGTACGTGGTGGTACATGCGCCATTTTCAAGAGACCGAATCGCAGCGGTACTTGCAGATCCCGACGTGGAAAGCGCTGAAGGCGTTCGGGCCGCAGTAGGTCTGTGGCGCAGTCCCGAAACAGGCGAGATCGATCAAATGCTGGTTTTCGGAGTGGAGCCGTCCGGTACGGCATTTAACCTCTCTGGACTTCAGGTTAACCGACTCTGGCTAGGTCTCCCAACGACGGTATTGTATGATCAGTTTTCCCTGCCCCAATTTGGCGATATCGAGGGCCGGTTATCCCATGGCGAGGCTTGTCCGGTCGAAATTAATGGACTCCATTGTGAAGTGCGAGGGACGCTTCAACTTGGCATTTCTTTCACAGCAAACGGTCAAGCCTTCATGTCTAAAATTGGATTTGACCGCGTTTTTGCCGGCCTACCTCCCTATGCGGAATCTCTAGGCCTCATTCGGCTAAGGCCGGATGCGCGACCGGAGAAGGTACGGGACCGCCTCCAAGCTCGGCTTGGCCCAGATATGCTGGTTCTTACCAAAAAACAATTGGTCGAGGCAGAGCAGAGATATTGGAACGGACGTACACCGGTGGGCTTCATTATCCCTGTGACTCTATTGGTAGTGGTGTTAGTAGGAGCCGTAATCTTTTATCAGATCCTGTATACTGACGTGCAGTCCCATCTGCCGGAATACGCAACACTCAAAGCAATAGGTTTCAAGGATTGGAACCTTCAATTTCTGGTTGTCCAGCAATCGATGTGGCTTTCACTGTTAGGCTTCCCGCCCGGACTATTACTTGCTTTCTTGCTCTTCCGGGTTGCGCGGGCGACGACACACCTACCCTTTGCTCTATCAGTCGAACAGGGTTTTCTCGCCTTTTTCCTCACGTTCGGGATGTGCTTGGCGGCCGGCTTTCTTGCAATGCTGAAGTTAAGGCATGCTCAGCCGGCGGACGTCTTTTTATGAAGCCCGGCCTGATCTTAGTGCGAGCCCGCGATGTGCATCACGCGTTCGGGGAAGGAGATCTTCGAAAGGAAGTTCTCCATGGTATCTCCTGCGAATTATACAGCCGGGAGATTGT
>JAFAXJ010000653.1 GCA_019241095.1 Verrucomicrobiota bacterium
AATTCAATCCTATCTGTCAGCCGTGGCTCAAAATATGCTTATCCCGAACAGCTCTCCGTAGCAATCCCAATCATGTTATCTAAAGAATACTTTTCCGTTATTCGCTCTGTTCTCCTCGTATGTGCCCTTGTTCTGCCCTTAAGGGCTTTCAGTCAGGACAAAGCCGCTGTTTTACTGCCTGGGAGTATCAACGACCAAAGCTGGAACGCCCAAGGATATTCCGGTGTTAAAAAACTCCAGGAAATGGGCTGGCAAGTCGCCTATTCAGAAAATGTTCAACCGTCTGATATGAGCCAGGCTCTGGCAGATTATGCCAAAAAAGGTTATAACGTTGTGATAGGTCACACGGGCCGATTTCTGTCAGCCGCTGAACTCATTGCTAACAAATATCCAAAAACGGTTTTTGTAGTCGGGTCAGGGAACGCGGGGTATGGCAAGAATGTCGCCTCCATTGATTTCGATAATACACAATTTGGGTATCTCATCGGGGTTATGGCGGCGCGTATGAGCAAAACCGGTAAGATCGGCTCGGTAAACGGGCTTGAAGGTCTACCGAATGTGGTTGCACAAGTCGGAGCTTATAGAAAAGGGGCTAAAAGCGTTAACCCAAACATTGAGGTCAAGGTTATTTATGTTCAGGATATGGAAGATGCAGCGGCTGCAAAGGAAGCGGGCCTTTCGTTGATCGCCTGGGGCGCCGATTATCTCAGCGGCAAGCTCAATGCTGGACAGCTCGGAATTATTCAAGCTGCAAAAGAGAAGGGGATCCACGCTAACGGACGCTCACTCGAAGATACGACCGCCGCGCCGGACACAGTTCTGACAAACATCGTTGAAAAGTGGTCCGACATGTACGGCACCGCGGCGGATGAAGCAAAGGCAGGCAAACTCGGCGGCAAGTTCGAGCTTTACGGCTTTAATACGCCTGGTTGCACTGGAGCGGAACTTCTCTATACAAAGGATCAGGCATTTAGTCCGCAGGTTCCTCCTGACGTTGTAGCCGAATTAGAAGGTCTGAAGAAAAAGTTCGCCGCCGGCGAATTAAAAGTTTCCGTAACGCGTCAGGATGCGCGCGGCGGGATCTGAGCATGTTATCAGTGTACTGGTATGGCGGGCGCCATACCATTTACGTGCTTTATGCAGCCAATCCCGCCTATGCTGGAAATGCGGGGTATTTGTAAGACCTTCGGAACGGTCCGGGCTAATCGTAATATAGATCTGACGGTTGAGCGGGGCCGAATCGTAGGCCTGCTCGGAGAAAATGGTTCGGGGAAAAGCACCTTAATGAAGGTACTTTTTGGTATGGTTCGACCTGATGCCGGGACTGTTTCATTTAACGGGCACGCTCTCCAATCTCATAGCCCCGGCGACGCTATCCGGGCTGGAATCTGCATGATTCACCAGCACTTCATGTTGGTTGAGGCCATGACTGTACTGGAAAACGTCATGTTAGGGTGGTCGCGTGCAGGAACAATCCTAAAATCGATTGAGATAGCGAAGCTTATCCGCACAGCAAGCAAAGAATATGGCTTGGAATTAAGTCCGAAAACGCGCGTTTCGGAGCTGGGATTCGGGAAACGGCAACGAATTGAAATCGTTAAAGCCATTTTGCGCGGAGCCCAGTTGCTGATTCTAGATGAACCTACTTCTAATCTTAGTCCTGTGGAAGTCTCGAGTCTATTTCAGGTAATGCGTGCTTTCGCCGCGCAAGGTCGATCAGTCGTTTTTATCAGTCACAAAATGGGCGAAGTTCTCGATCTTTGTGATGAAGTGGTTGTCTTGCGTGCAGGCGAGGTGACCCATCGTGGACCTGTTCAGAACGCGACCCGGGCTGATCTGGCCAGGTTAATGGTCGGTCGTGAAATCAGTCTGAGCCATGTTTCTGAAACCAAAGTGCGCGGTTCCGAGTTAATGACCATTGAGGGACTCACACTAATCGAAAGCAGGCCTCCGATAGATGGCCTGTCGCTTTCATTAAGATCAGGCGAAATTTTTGCGCTCGCTGGAGTGGACGGCAACGGGCAGCTGGAGCTGATCGAAACGATTGCTGGTTTAAGAAGAGCCAGCAAGGGTAAAATAATTCTAAACGGTCGTGAAATTACTCCCCTGCGACCAGAAGCTCGAGTTGCTGCCGGCGTGGCGTACATTCCTGTGGATCGAGCAAATACGAGTCTAGTTCCGGACATGACGGTACAAGACAATCTTGCCTTTCGAGATTTCAATCGGCCTCCTTTGCGAAAAGGAATTTGGTTAGACAAAAATGCATTTCTTACGCGGGCGAGAACACGGATTCAACAATACCAAATTGCTTGCCCAGGACCTCAAGTCGCCGCTCAGACACTTTCTGGAGGAAATCAGCAAAAGATCGTGCTGGCCAGGGAGGTGGGACGTAAACCAACAATATTACTTGCCTTTCAACCAACATGGGGCTTAGACCCTGGCGCAACTCGGTTCGTTCTGGACGAGATATTGGCTTTAAGAGACGCTGGAGCCGCGATTCTCTACGTCTCTTCAGAGCTAGAAGAAGTCGTGATGTTAGGAGACCGGCTTGGAGTGATGTTTAATGGAAGGTTGATAGGTGTTTCTAATCGTAATGAACTTAGCATGGCCGAGATAGGACTTTTAATGTCAGGAGATGAACGGACGCTGTCGTGAAGACTGTTGCTGGCAAGAGCGTCCCTGAGACTCGTGCAGGAGATAGTCTTTGGAGAGTTGTTAACAAAGGCAGTTCTTTCAATAGACTCGCGCTGTCTGTGTTAGCCGTTCTTGCGGCGTTTGCGTTTACCGCTGTTCCGATTTCCCTGTCTGGTAAAAATCCCGCGGTGGCGTACTGGGCTCTACTAAGGGGCGCCTTCGGCTCGGTGGACGCCATCACTTTTGCCCTGAATAAAAGCACGCCTTACATATTAGCAGGGGTCGGGGTAGCGATGTGTTTCCGGGCTAGGATAATCAACATCGGAGGTGAAGGGCAGATCGCAGTCGGAGGTATCGTTTCGTCATGGATAATACTGACATTCCCGGATTTAATGTCTTCTGTCCTGATCCCCCTGGCATTGGTCGGCGCAGCACTAGCTGGAGCTGTGTGGGCGGGGTTGCCAGCGATGATGCGATTAAGGCGTGGCGTGCATGAGGTACTGAGTACGTTGATGTTAAATTTTGTAGGGACCTTGTTGGTTGGAGAGGTTTTAAACGGGACAATGGGCGAACCTGGAGCGGGATTTCCTCAGTCGCCTCTATTTCCAGAATCGGGAAGACTGCCGATCTTATTACCCCAAACTGACCTGCACAGTGGTATTCTATTAGCACTCATTGCAGTAGTTAGTTGTCATTTTGTACTTTGGTATACCCCATTTGGTTTTCGTTTACGAGTATTAGGTAGCAGCAGTTCAGCGGCCATCTATGCCGGGATTTCACTCTCCTCTACGTTTCTGAGTGTGATGCTATTGAGTGGTGCGCTTGCGGGCGTTGCTGGCGGGATTGAAGTAATGGGAATTCATTATCGTTTGATCGAAGGCTTTTCTTCGGGATTCGGTTTCAATGCTGTCGCGGTTGCACTTTTAGGAGCTCTGAACCCGTTGGCGATATTGCCCTCTGGACTTTTCTTTGGTTTTTTGGAAGCGGGTTCGTTGGCAATGCAGCGAGAGGTTGGTGTTCCCTCATCGCTCGTATACGTCATCGAAGGCGTCACGATGATTTGTGTACTTTGTGCGATGGGATTTATAGGCCCTCGCAGCCGAAGCTGAATTTGATCAACGAACTCGAATGAAGATCATCATTGAGCTGCTAGCCGCCTCTGTTCGTATTGCGACGCCTCTGCTGCTGGCGGCATTAGGGGGTATTCTCTCGGAGTGTGCCGGGACCTTTGCCGTGGGAATTGAAGGAATGATGTTAATGGGAGCATTCGCAGGTGTTGTGGCTACTTACAGCACCCACAACCTTTTACTGGGTTTGTTCGCGAGCGCATTCGGCGGCGCCGCGCTCGCTTCGATCATCGCCACTGCAACGGCTTGTTTTAGAGCGGATCAGATGGTCACTGGATTAGCATCTAACATTTTGTCGCTGGGTCTTACCAGCTTCTTAGTTCGCGGGTTTTTTGGCGGGCAAGCGCCTGTGATGCGTTTGGCGCCTCTACCTGCGATTTCTGTACCGATATTATCGCGAATCCCCGTGCTGGGCGAAGTCTTGTTCCAGCAACCCGCATTAACCTACGCAGCATTCCTCTTGGTGCTACCTGTCCATTTCTTGCTCGTAAAAACCCAGATTGGGCTTACGATGCGTGCGGTCGGCGAAAATCCTGCCGCAGCATTCGCAGTAGGCAGTGACCCAATCAGGGTCCGAATGGCAGCAATAATTGCCGGTGGCGTTTTGGCAGGTCTTGGAGGCGCTGAGCTTGCATTGCAAGAGTTGGGTACTTTTACGGATGGCATGACTAATGGCCGTGGATTTATCGCCTTAGCGGCAATTATCGTCGGACGATGGCAGCCTTTGAAGGTGATGATCGGATGCTTGCTGTTTGGTACGGCTTCCGCGCTCGCATTGAATATGCAGGGTTGGGGCTTACCGGTTAGCTCGTATGTGTTGCAAATGGCACCGTACGTCATCGCCCTTGCTGTCTTGATCGGAATCGGACGTGGGGTGAAAATGCCGGCCGCGATCGGTAGAAGTTTTACGCGAGATTAACGACCAGATTAGCTAATTATGAATATAGGTATCCATAAAGTCGCAATGGCATCTCCAAGCGATGTCTCGGAGTTGGCACGACTGATCGACTCCAAAGAGGTTGATCCGGCGAACATTTGCGCCCTGATAGGCAAGACAGAAGGCAACGGTGGAGCGAATGATTTTACGCGCGGTTTTGCAACTCTGTCCTGTCAGTTGCTGTTATCAAAGCACCTTGGCTTGTCTCCCGAAGAGATTGGTAAACGGGTAGCTTTCGTCTGGTCTGGGGGAACTGAAGGAGTGCTATCACCGCATGCAACCGTTTTTACCCGATCTGAAAACAGTCAATCCTCGGGTGAACTGCGGTTAGCACTAGGAATTGAGGTCACCCGCGATATTTTGCCGGAAGAAGTTGGCACTATGACGCAGGTGCAAGAGGTTGCAGAAGCGGTCCA
>JAFAXJ010000207.1 GCA_019241095.1 Verrucomicrobiota bacterium
ATCACAACAAGTAACAGGTATGGCGCCAAGATTTGACCGGAAGAGCCCAAGGCAGACCGATTCCCTAACCAGGAAAAAATGAGAAAGTAAAGTAGACTAGGCAGCCAGAGACTCAGGTAAAAGATAAAGGCAGCCAGAAACTTGGAAGCGACTACTTCAGAATCACGTACCGGAATAGTCATGAGGATTTCAATCGTGCCCAGTTTAAATTCCTCCGCGAACAGACGCATGGTGATAACCGGAAAAACCAGTAGAAAAGAAATCCAGAAAAATGCAGAATTGAAAAATATCTGCACTAGCGTGTTTTCTGAAGGCACCCGGTTTAACACTGCCACCGCAAACCAGAATGATAGCCCATTCAGTAATAGGAAAAAGAAAAGTACTATATAAGCCAAGGGAGAATAGTAAAAGGCGGATAATTCCCGCTGGAGAAGGGTAAGCAAACGGCTCATGGTCTAATCATCAGCATGAGTTAACTCCACAAATGCATCTTCCAGTGTGGCTTTTTGTTTTGTGAGTTCTCTAATGATCCATCGGCGCTGTACGGCTACTTGGAAGATCTCTTCCCTGAGGTCAGAATCCGCCTCGACCAAGATAGCGCATTGCTGCCATCCCTCACTGGAGGTGCATTGCACTTCTTTTACACCAGGAATCCTTGCCAGCCATTCAATGGGATTATCTCCGTTCATTTTTGCCTCAAGATTCACCTTTCCTGAAGTCCGGATCTGGCGAACCAGGTTTTCGGGTGAATCCGAAGCTTCGATCTGGCCACGGTTGATGATAATCACTCGTGAACAGGTCATTTCCACTTCGGAAAGTATGTGAGTGGAAAGAAGAATAGTGTGCCGATCCCCTAGAGATTTAATAAGCTCCCTGACTTGACGAACTTGATTCGGATCCAGACCAATAGTCGGCTCATCTAATATCAGCAGATCAGGTTCGTGCAGAAGGGCGTCAGCCAAGCCTAATCTCTGCCGATAGCCTTTGGACAAATCACCAATTAGTTTCCGTTCAATCTCTTTGATTGTACAGAGCTCCTTGACTTCACCTACTCTGAGCTTGAGCCTTCGCCCGTGCAGGCCTTTCAGTAAGCCTCGATAACGCAGAAATTCATTAACCCTCATATCACTGTACAATGGAACGTTTTCGGGAAGGTAGCCGAGATGGTTTCTGGCCTTCAAAGAATCCGTGAACACATCGTACCCGGCTATCAAAGCACGGCCAGATGTGGCAGGCAAAAAGCTGGAAAGGATTCGCATGGTTGTGCTCTTTCCAGCCCCGTTAGGCCCAAGGAATCCTACAATTTCGCCTTTTCCAACCTCGAAGTTAAGATTCTGAATGGCCGTTGTTCCAGCGTACCGTTTAGTGAGTTGCTCTACTTTTATCATCTTTCTGGACCACCATCTGAACAGGCTTGCGTGGATAAATACTGACAGAATGAATCGGGCACCGTTCATTCGAATGTAGATTGAAGTGTTTTTGGTGAGATTGGCACTATCTCTTACGCGATTTTAGTCATATTGCCAAACCGTTCGGAAATAACGACTTGTATGAAGTAATTAATTTAACGACAGTCAGTTTTACAACAATCTTTGGCTATTCCCGAACGGATCGGGTGACCAGAAGCCTCTAGTTGCGCTCAAAAAATCGTTTGGGTTGGGCCGAAGTTCGTTTAACATTCTATTTCGGCTCTTTCAGAGCTAAATAATGAAAACTCTGTTTTTGAACGATTGGAATGCCGATCTTCTTGACGAATATTATCAGCGTTGGAAGCTAGATCCGGCAGCAGTCGATTCGAGTTGGTCCGCATTTTTTCAGGGGTTTGAATTGGGTTCTGCGCCATCGCGTAATGGACAGGCTGTTCAGGATCAGGATCTGCTTATAAAGGAAGCTGAAGTTCACGAGCGGGTCCGCGATCTGCTTTATCATTATCGACTGCTAGGACACACCCAGGCAAAAATCGATCCCTTGGCTGATTCTGTTCCGCGACAGCCGAAACTTTCCTTGGCGGCTTTCGGACTTGATGAAGTATCACTGGATACAGTTGTCTCTCGCCAGGATTTTCGATCTGGGGAGGAGATGACCCTAGGCGAGTTTGTAAATAAGCTTCAATCTATCTACTCGGAGAGTATCGGCTTCGAGTTCATGCACATCCAAGACGATACCGTCCGAAAATGGCTACAGGAACGAATCGAGTCACGGATTTCCGACCCGCCAGTGACTCCGGAAACTCAAAAGCAGTTGCTGCGATGCCTTATGGAGGCCGAGGGCTTTGAGCATTTTGTTCATACCAAGTTCTTGGGGCAGAAGCGCTTTTCTCTCCAGGGCTCCGAAAGCCTGATGATCGTTCTGGAAACGATATTGGCGGCGTCTCCCGAAAAGGAGGTCAAAGAGATTATCATGGGAATGGCCCATAGGGGCCGTTTGACTGTGCTGGCTAATTTTTTGAAAAAGTCTTACCAGACGATTTTCAAAGAGTTTTCAGAAAACTACGTGCCTGATCTTGTGGCTGGAGATGGTGACGTAAAGTATCATCTGGGTTACGAGAGTCTCCGAAAGACGGAGTCCGGAGCAGAAATCGCTATTCGTTTAGCGGCTAACCCTAGCCACCTCGAGATTGTCAATCCAGTCGTTGAAGGCAAAGCGCGCGCAAGGCAACGAATCCTGAAAGACACCGAGCGCCGGTCGAAAGTACTCCCCCTTTTGATTCATGGAGACGCGGCTTTTGCCGGCCAGGGAATAGTGGCAGAAGTGTTGAACCTGTCTCAATTACCGGGTTACGCGACGGGCGGTACCGTCCATATCGTTGTTAACAATCAAATCGGTTTCACTACGCTGCCTGCGGATGGACGGTCTACGACCTACTGCACCGACGTGGCGAAGATGATTGAAGCTCCTATAGTGCACGTTAACGGAGAAGACCCGGTGGCGGTTGCCTTTGTCGCGAAACTCGCGTTGGATTTCAGACAGAGTTTTGCGCGGGATTTTGTCATCGATTTGTATGGCTATCGACGTTATGGGCATAACGAAACCGATGAGCCAAGTTTCACTCAGCCTAAGCTATACAAAAAGATCAACGCACGCCCGGCCGTTACGCAAATAGTGATCGACCGACTACTTCGTTCGGGAGTAATGACTGAAGAAGAAGCCGAAAATCTGGAACGGGAGTTCAAAGGGCGTCTTGAGAACGCTTTAAAAGAGGTCCAAACATCTGAAGTTACTTCTAAGAAGGAGTTCCATCGATCCTTTGACGAATCTACAGCGGTTTTTCAACCACCATACAGTCATAGCGAACCTGACACGCGAGCCTCACACGGGATCCTCAATCTCCTGGTAGATCGGATCACGAGCGTTCCTGAGGGTTTCCGTGTTCAGCCTCAGATACAGAAGACGATGATTGATCGCAGGAAGACTCTGCATCGGGCAGGAGGGCCGTACGATTGGTCATTTGCAGAAACTTTGGCTTTCGGGTCACTCCTGCTGGAAGGCACGCCAGTCCGTTTGTCTGGGCAGGACAGCCGCCGCGGCACGTTCAGCCAGCGCCATGCGGTGTTTTCCGATGTTGACACAGGGGAACGTTATGTGCCGCTTTCCCATTTGAGGGAGGGGCAAGCTCAATTCTGCGTTTATAATAGCATGTTGTCCGAAGCTGCGGTTTTAGGCTTCGACTACGGGTACTCGGTAGATTATCCCGATATGTTGTGCCTTTGGGAGGCGCAGTTCGGCGATTTTGCAAATGGCGCTCAGGTGATCATCGACCAGTTTATTGCGAGTTCTGAAACGAAATGGCAGAGACCCAGTGGCATTGTTCTTTTGTTACCTCATGGATATGAAGGACAAGGTCCAGAACACTCCAGTGCTCGTTTAGAACGTTTTCTTCAGCTCTGTGCCGAAGACAATATGCAGGTGTGCAATGTAACCTCGCCAGCACAGTACTTTCACGTGCTCCGGAGACAGGTTAAAAGAAATTTTCGCAAGCCTCTTGTGCTCATGACTCCTAAGTCTTTGCTGCGAAATGAACGCGCTACTTCACGGATCGAAGACTTTATCGAGTTTTCATTTCAGCCAGTCCTCGGCCCCACAATGCTTGGGGAAATTCGTCAGATCAATCGCATGGTCTTCTGTACGGGTAAGATCTACTACGATCTGTTAGGTTTCATGGAAAAGAACAACCTGCGAGATGTTGCGCTCGTCCGCGTCGAGCAGCTTTATCCGCTCCATCTTGAACAGATTAAAAGTATTGTAGAGCCGCTGAGGCGCGTCAAAAAATGGATCTGGTGCCAAGAGGAACCCCGTAATATGGGTGCGTGGAGCTACATAGCTCCGCTGCTGGAGAACGGTTTGGAGCACTCAGTTGATTACGTAGGACGGCAGCCAGCCGCAAGCCCTGCTGTCGGTTCAAAAGCTTGGCATGATCAGATGCAACAGGAAGTGGTGCAGCAAGCGTTCAGTGCGTAGTTATTGCCGTAAATCGAATGAGCATAGAAGTAAAGGTCCCGTCAGTTGGTGAATCGGTTACAACTGGTGTGATTTCTGTTTGGCATCGTAAGAGTGGCGATACTGTTAAGGATGGCGAGGCGCTCTTTACACTTGAAACGGATAAAATTGCCACTGAAGTGCCGGCCCCCGCGTCGGGCCGTCTCAATATCCAAGTAGAGGCGGGGCAAGACGTAAAAATAGGTCAGGTAGTCGCTTCGCTCGAAGCAGCTGACAAGAGCGAGACTGGCGCTCCAGCCGCTTCCCCAGCTACAGCTGCATCCCCGCTTCCTGCCGCTCTGTCCGCGCGACCAGTGACGGAACCGAATGCCGAAAGTCGGCCGCTCTCACCTGCGGCTCGCCGAATCGCTGCAGAACAGAAAGCGCCCATCGAGGAGATTTCGGGATCTGGAAAACATGGCCAGGTTACTAAACCCGACATCATCAATTTTCTCGAAACCAGGTCCGCGCCGTCTTCGATCTCTCCAATGCTCGAGGAGCCTGCAACAGCCTCTCCTGAAACGGCTGCTCAAGTAACTCCGCGGACTACGCGAAAAAAGTTAACGCCGCTCCGCAGGAAGATTGCGACGCAACTGGTTGAAGCACAGCGGAACGCGGCAATGCTGACGACCTTCAACGAGTGCGACATGTCAGCAATTATGAGTCTTCGCACTCGATATCAGGACACATTTCAGAAACGCCATGGGGCTAAGCTTGGATTCATGTCTTTTTTCATCAAATCCGTCGTAGACGCTCTTCAGGCCGTGCCGGCAATGAACGCTCGACTCGAAGGCGACGAACTGGTGGAGAATCATTTTTATGATATTGGCGTCGCGGTTGGAACGGATAGAGGTTTGGTTGTACCCGTGATCCGAAGTGCTGACACAAAAAGCTTTGCCCAATTGGAGTTGGACGTAGCGGATTACGCTAAAAAAGCGCGCGAGGGTAAACTGCAATTGGATCACCTCACAGGGGGAGGTTTTACGATTACAAATGGCGGTATCTATGGCTCACTGTTGAGTACACCCATCTTGAATCCGCCACAAAGCGGGATCCTTGGGATGCACAAAATTCAGAATCGTCCTGTCGCGATTGGAGACAAGATTGAGGTACGCCCGATGATGTACTTAGCCTTGAGCTACGATCACCGGGTCGTTGATGGCAAAGAAGCTGTTACGTTTCTCGTTCGTGTCAAAGAGTGTGTAGAAGATCCCACTCGATTGCTCCTGCAAGGTTGACATGCACTTGTCATTAAGAAGCTGTTCGGAGGACTGGGAAAGGATGAGGGCCAAAATCGCGGACCAGTGCTTCAAATAGCAAAAGGGCGCTTTTACGGTTCAGGCCACCGCCGTATCCCACGAGGTTCCCGTGTGCGCCGATGACCCGATGACATGGAACAATGATTGGCAAAGGATTTTGGCCGTTTGCCAGTCCCACCGCGCGAGGCACCGTGCCAATGCGTGCTGCTTGTGTCTTGTAAGAGATTGTTGAACCGAACGGAATATTCTTTAGTTCGTCCCAAGCTCGGAGTTGGAAATTTGTTCCTTGTGGTTTCGTGGGTATGTCAAATGCAGTTCTCGTACCCGCGAAATATTGTTCCAGTTGTGTCATTGTCATCGGAAAAGGCTCCGCCTTTGTATCTTCTTGCCAATCTTTGGACGGCTGTTCGAACGCTAATTCCAAAAGTGATTCTCCATTCGATAAAAGAAACAGTGGACCCATGGGACTTTCGTACCGAGCACGGTAGTACGTAGCTTTGTGTATGATTGGCCTGATTTCTGGCGCGATTCTTCTCATTGCAGTTTTTGTTAAACGTTATCGGTCGAACGTTCCGGCAGATGCCCGGCGTCTCTTGCCACTTTCGGACAGGAAATTATTTTGCCAACCACGGCTAGATCGTTGAGGACAGATCATGGCGAAAGAACCTCGATGGATCAGTTGGGCGAGAGAGTTACAATCTATCGCTCAGATCGGTCTAAATTACGCTGTTTCCGATTATGACCGAGAACGTTATCAACGAATCGGAAATCTTGCGGTAGAAATATTCGCTGAATATTCCGATGAGGAACCGGCCGTGATTAAAGGATTATTTCAGCTGGAAAGTGGCTACTCTACACCGAAGGTCGATGTGCGGGGGGTGGTCCTTAAGGAGGAAAAAATGCTTTTCGTTCGTGAGCGATCGGACGATTTATGGACGCTTCCGGGCGGCTGGGCTGACGTGAACGACTCACCATCCGAAGCAGTAGAAAAAGAGATCTTGGAAGAATCAGGTTACCAGGCAAAGGCACAACGTATGTTGGCGGTGTTTGATCGCGCAAAGCAGGGTAATGAGCCGGCTTTCCCGTTCCATGTTTATAAGCTTTTCATCCTGTGTTCCTTAGAAGGGGGTCACGCTCGGGCGACGCTTGAGACAAGCGATGTAAGATTTTTCAGTCAAAACGAAATACCGCCTCTTTCGATGTCCCGCGTGACAGAGCGCCAGATTGGCTACTGCTTTGAGGCGAGCCGCAGATCAGATTCGCCTTGCCAATTCGATTAGAACAAGCGAGGAGGGGCAAATCGGAATACTTATTGTCCTGGCCTTAATAGCTATCACCCTTTCCAGTCTAATCTGGAAGACGGTAATAAGTTTTCTTCTCAGTCCACCACCCCCGGAATGCTCGAAGGTCCGCCGGCTTGACGCCAGGACAATCGGACGCAGCATCGCTATTCTGCTCTATCGGCAACGCAAATAGTCCAGGTCAGTGTTCCCAAATGCACTGGGTGACGGGCTCTGAAAGCCCTCTGGACTGTTCGCCAATGACGGGAGGGCAAGGCTCTGCCGCCGGGGAGCATCAAAGGTTTTTCAAAGGCGGATTTGTAAAAGGATCCTTGCTCACATCATTTTAGCTCAAAATCATTAGAGCACTCTGAAACGCCCTTTCTGTTTAGAGCAGTCTGGCGTGGCAGGAGCCTTGCTCGCCAGTTGGGTCTCGAATCAAAGCCTTTGTCAGCAAAGCACGGTGTGCTGAGAACCAAACTAGTTACCCTGGCATAATCTCCAATGGTTCGGTCTTAACTGCCACTGGCAGCTTAAGGGCTTTTTACAGACGCATCCAAGACGATCAGTCCATCCTTCTTCCAGCCAAGAAGAATGCTCAACAATGCCTTAATCTTACTCTGCTTCAGCCGCATCAGTTTCCACCTTGCTCAGATTTTCGTAAGAAGTGACGATTGCCTCGAAGGCCGGAATCGCTTGTTTGAACGAACTCTCATCCTGGGCGGAAAGGGTTATGAAATGAATCGAATTTTTTGCTTTGATATAAGCCGTTGCTTCGAAATTGCCGAATTTATCTCCAGTGTAATAATAAACCTGAGCCTTGCTCGCATCCTGCGTCGTGAGCGTCTTGATATATCTGGCTTCGGCGTTTGGACTCCCATTATTTCGTAAATTTCGCAGAGTATCTTCAACCTGGTCCTTGATGTCTCGGACGGTAGGATCATCCGAACGAAACTGGACATAACATGCAGCTTTGCTCGTTGCCCAATCTGTCCCGCTTGGATAAAAAACGAGACTCA
>JAFAXJ010000673.1 GCA_019241095.1 Verrucomicrobiota bacterium
GGACCAAGCCTTCACGACGTCTGGTCCGGCAAATCCACCGTTTTCGCCCCTATAGGCAGCTAGCATTCCGTCCTTCCCAAGAATTCGCATCATCAGAAGCACCGGATAAAAGTGAAGCGGCCATTCGTCTCCCCCTCCAACCGCAATTGGAGTTACGCCAGCTGCTTTGCATTTTTTTACGGCATCGAGAAGGTCTTCCCAGTAGGTGATCTTCGTTGGATCGACCCCTGCTTTTTCACACAGCTCTTTATTGTACCAAAAAATAATTGGTCCAATATCGTTTGGTAATCCGTAGGACTTACCCTGATACATAAAGTTTTGGATTCCAGCCGGATAGAATGAGTCTTGGAAAGGGCCGGCAATTGCCTTGGTGATATCCTTGCATATACCTGCTTGAATCTGCTCATACATTACGCCTCCGCCCCAGCTGTGGAAGACGCTCGGACGATCACTTGATTGCAGCAAGGTCGGCAGTTTGGCCTTGTAGGCTTCGTTTTCCAGGTAATTGAATTGAACCTTCACTCCAGGATGTGCTTTTTCGTACTCACTTGCTGCCTGCTGCCATATCTCACGAATTTGCGGACTTGACTGGATATGGAGGATTTTAACGACGGTTTCCGCTGAGGCGACCCAGGGAAGTGTTGCGAAACACAGTAAGGGAAATAATTGCGAAAGTTTCATGATTGGGGGTTGGTCGGTACTACAGCTATCAAGAACACACTCCTAGAAGCGTTGTCAACATCCTATGATTTTGCTAACGCTTTCCGCACATCTGGCAACTCGCCCGCCGAACCTAACTTCTCGTTCTTTTTCGCAATAAAGGTAGCGTATTCCTTAACGAAAACGATGCCGGGCGGACGAAAATCGAATTTCTCCGGATAATCTCGAAAAAACTCGCGATGCACTCTCGTCCAAACTAATCGCCCGTCCGTATCAATGTTTATTTTGGTAACACCTAGCTTTGCGGCAGGTAAATACTCATTCTCGTCGACGCCACGCGCATTCGGGTCGATTTTTCCTCCTGCTTCATTGATCCGCCTGACTTCTTCTTCCGGGACACTGGAGCTGCCATGCATGACGATCGGCGTTCCCGGAAGACCTTTCTGAGTCCTCTCAAGAACATCAAAGTGCAGCCCTTGCCGTCCCGAGAATTTATAAGCCCCATGACTGGTGCCAATTGCGGCAGCTAATGCGTCGCACCCTGTCCTGTGTACAAACTCAACGGCTTCTTTTGGATTTGTAAGGAAAGCGCTGCCTTCGTCCACGTCGAGATCCTCCTCAACCCCGCCTAATTTGCCTAGTTCAGCCTCTACGCTTACACCTTTGGCATGAGCGCGATCAACAACACGTTTCGTAACTTTAATATTCTGTTCGAACGGATCATGACTCGCATCAATCATCACAGAACTGTAAAATCCGGAATCGATGCAATCGTAGCAGGTCTCTTCGCCGCCATGGTCCAGATGAACTGCAAAAACAGCCTCAGGGTACATTTCACTGGCGGTGCGGATGATTGCTTGTAGCATTCGCTTGTCGGCATACGTTCTTGTGCCTCTCGAGATTTGGATAATGAAAGGCGCCTGCGAGCTCACGCACCCTTGAAACATCCCGAGAATCTGTTCGAGATTATTGATATTGTAGGCTCCGATGGCGTAGTTCCCGTCCGCAAGCCTGAAGAGTTCTGCCGTGGGAACTATCATACCTGTCGGGCTATGCAACGACGGTTTATGAGGTCAAGGAAACTCGGGAGACTTGAAACCCACGATGAGCACACGTAGTAGCGAGCATGGCGATCCTGTACCTAGACTGCTTCTCTGGAATAAGCGGAGACATGATGATAGGCGTTTTGACCGATTTGGGTGTGACTCCATCCACATTTGAATGGGAACTCTCAAAGATCGACCTGGGCGACTATCATCTTCACTTTGAACGCGAAGTTCGAGGTGGCATCTCGGGGATCAGGTTCAGCGTTCATGGCGGGGCCACTCACGCCCACTCCGAAACAAGCGATCTGGAGGAAGTACGTGAGAAGAACCATCACGTGTATCAACATCATCATTCGCATAATCACGTGCATGAACCGGTTCAGGATCAAACTTCGTTGCAGGCAAATAACAAGAAGAGAGGCCATCAAGATCGGGACGCCGATCCACAAGCACCTCACGATAACGCAGCTCCCGTCCGGACGCTCACCTTCATCGAGGAACTTTTG
>JAFAXJ010000003.1 GCA_019241095.1 Verrucomicrobiota bacterium
CCCACCCTGTAATTTTTCCCATTCCGAAGGGTGTTAAGATCACCGTTCAGGAGAATACAAAGCTGCTCGTTGAAGGGATTGACAAGAAAGTCGTCGGGCAAGTTGCAGCTGATATTCGCGCTTATTATCCGCCTGAACCTTACAAGGGAAAAGGAATCAGGTATACTGGTGAGCAGATTCTTCGAAAGGAAGGTAAGACTGTTCAGTAGATAGAGAGAGGTGCTCATGGCTATCATCAATCGCGCAAAGATCAGGCACAAAAGAATCCGGAAACGAGTGAAGGGGACGCCAGAGCGGCCTAGGTTAGCGGTACATTTCTCGTGTCAACATATCTATGCTCAGATCATCGACGATTCGGCAGGATCTACTTTAGTTGCTGCCTCAACAACGGAGAAGGGAGTAAAGGTAGATAGAAGAGCAAATGCGAACAGGCAAATGGCCGAAAAGATTGGCGCTATGGTGGCTGAAAGAAGCGTCGAGAAGAACGTTAAATCCGTGGTGTTCGATCGAGGGGGGTTTACTTATCACGGGAAGGTGAAAGCGCTTGCGGAGGCAGCGCGTGCAGGTGGATTAGAATTTTAGCTGGCATTTATGGCAACCGACACAAGACATCGCCGACACGACGGCTCGGGCGACCGAAACGCTCAAAAGAGTGATACGACTGAAAAGGTCGTTTTTATCAACCGCTGTGCCAAAGTCGTCAAAGGCGGACGAAGATTCAGCTTCAGTGCCCTGATTGTTGCGGGCGATCATAAAGGTCGGGTTGGCTACGGCTTTGGCAAAGCGAACGAAGTCTCGGAGGCAATCCGAAAGGCTTCCGAATCGGCGAGAAAGTCAATGGTTCCGGTCGCTGTGCAGGAAAATACCATTCCCCACGAGGTGATTGGGGAATTCGGTGGCGGGCGCGTGCTTCTTCGGCCTGCATCGCCGGGAACTGGAGTTATCGCGGGCGGGGGTGTACGGGCCGTTGTCGAAGCAGCCGGTATAAAGGACGTACTGGCCAAATCTTTAGGGTCCAGCAATCACGCCAATGTTGTGAAAGCTACTATCGAAGCGCTTCAAGCTTTACGGCACAGAAAAGATATTTTGAAATTGCGTGGCAAGGAAAGCGCCTGAATGGAGTCCGGGTTGAACCTGGAATTACACTGAAATTGCAAAAAGAATGCTATGCAGCTGAATAACTTCAAACCGCGTCCGGGTTCTAAACATCGGGCGAAGCGGCTGGGCATCGGAGAAAGTTCTGGCCATGGTAAAACCAGCGGAAAAGGGCATAAAGGGCAAAAGGCTCGGTCAGGCGGCAGTATCCGGCCAGGCTTTGAAGGCGGACAGATGCCGTTAATTCGTCGCTTGCCAAAACGCGGATTTAACAATGCGGCATTCAAAACGCGCTATGCGGTCGTTAACCTGGATGATCTCAACGAGTTCGAGGCTGGTACTTATGTGACTGAGCAGGTTCTTCGAGATAAGGGCTTGATTAATGGAAGTTATGATCGCGTGAAGATCCTGGCGCGTGGTTCTTTAGATAAAAATCTCACTGTTGAGGCGGATCGGTTTAGTGAGGCTGCTCGCCTGAGCATTGAGAAGGCGGGTGGGTCTGTGAAGATTCGCGGATAGTATCCTGCGACATTACAATGATTTCTGCCTTCACCAATATCTTAAAAATCCCCGAACTCAGGCAGCGAGTTCTGTTCACCGTGGCCATGTTGGTCATTGTGCGTGCTGGCGCGGCGATTACAATTCCAGGCGTTAACGCGCACGTTCTCAATGAGTGGTTTCAGAGTGCCACCTCGAAGGCCGCGGGAGGCGGAGTAGCAGCTCTCTTTAATATATTTGCTGGAGGAGCGCTAGAACATTGCGCCGTGTTTTCATTGGGCATCATGCCTTACATCAGCGCATCGATCATGATGCAGTTATTAACTGCTGTGATTCCTCGACTTAACAAAATGGCGAGGGAAGATGGAGGCAGGCAGAAAATCACTCAGTACACGCGGTATCTAACCCTTCTCTTGTGTCTCTTTCAAGGTTATCTCCTGGCGGTTTCGATGCAGAACCCGTCGTCAAACCCATTTCTGCAAGGAATTGAATCCGTTACGGCAAGATTGGGGCCGCTGGTCGAAAATCCTGGGTTCGGATTCCAGTTTGTGGCGGTCGTAACGCTCAGCGCTGGGACTATGTTCCTGATGTGGCTTGGTGATCAAATCACGGAACGAGGCATTGGCAATGGCACTTCCATGATTATCACCGTGGGTATCATTGCGTCTTTGCCGGGTGCGTTGGTGCAGGTCTGGAACACGTTTGTACCTTCTGGAGGGGCCCCGAGCCGAGTTAGCCCGATAGTGCTCGTCTTGATGATCGCATTTCTAGTGTTCGTAATTGCGGCGGTCATTGCGCTGACTCAAGGCCAGAGAAAAATTAGTATCCAATATGCGAAAAGAGTGGTGGGAAGAAAGGTCTATGGAGGTCAGACCCAATTCTTACCGCTCAAGGTTAACGCTGTCGGCGTAATGCCGATTATTTTTGCACAAGCCATCCTGTTATTCCCATCCACTATCCTGAGTATGGCTTTCCGTAATCAGGAATGGGCGGTCCAGCTTTCAAACATGTTAGCAGTTGGCTGGATGCATTATTTGCTAACCGCTATACTTATCTTTTTCTTCAGCTATTTTTGGGTAGCTATCCAGTTCCAGCCAACTCAGATCGCTGATGATCTAAAGAAGTACAATGGATATATTCCGGGCTTTCGTCCTGGAAAACCGACTGCGGACTTCCTTGAGTTCACCTTGACGCGACTGACGTTTGCTGGCGCTCTTTTCTTGACTGTAATTGCGGTCATTCCCGAGACGATGATCACCTGGCTAGGTGTTCCTCGCATGACGGCAAGGTTCTTCGGTGGAACAAGTTTACTGATTATTGTTGGCGTTTTGCTCGACACCATGCGCCAAGTCGAGACACACCTGATTCAGAGGCATTACGATGGATTTTTGAGGAAGGGTCGAATTCGGGGCAGATTCGAGCGAGCCGTTACCAGCTCAGGCAAACTGGTGAAAGAAGGGGCGCTACTATGGATGTGGCTGGCCTTGGCAGTATTAGCGGTTGCGGGCGTAGCTGTCTCTATCTTTGTGAACCAGCGATAGCTTAGGGATGTGAAAAACCGGATCGTCCTTCGAGGACCTCCAGCCGCCGGCAAAGGGACGATGGCAGAGTTCATACAAAAAAGATTCGGTATATCGGATACTTCTACCGAGGCGATCCTGAGAGATGAAGCCAGGAGAGGAACAATCCGGGGGCGATAGTGTGATCCGGTTGCGGATGATACCAGGCTGCTCTGTCTCTTTGTGGGAAAATTGATCAGCCTCGGACGACATGTTGAAACCTCAAAGGATTTTTGCCCGAATTGCGGCGGCCTGCTTGAACATCGGCTGGATGATACTGAACTGGTGCTTAGAAAACGCTTGGCCGAGTATCAACAGAAAACCTTGCCTGTAATAGACTTTTACAGCAAAAGAGGTTTATTAGCGCGCCTTGATGGGCATGCCGAAGCCGGACCTCTTGCTGATGCAATCGCTAAATTCATTGAACAGTGATGATTCCCATTAAGACAGCCAAAGAAATAGAGTGCATGCGAGCGGCATGTAAGCTTGCGAGCATCATTCTAGACAAGGTTTCTTCGATGATCTGCCCGGGGATTACCACCAAAGATGTTGATGACGCTGCGGCTAAATTGATGGCGAATAGTGGGTGCCGGAGCGCGTTTCTTGGTTATCGCAAGTTTCCAGGGCATATCTGCATATCTCTGAATGATGAGGTAGTTCATGGCATTGGAAGCACACGCCGCATTCAGTATGGTGACGTAGTTAAGTTGGATATCGGAGTTATCCTTAATGGTTTCGTTGGTGATACAGCTGCGACGATACCGGTCGGGGTGGTTGCTGATGACGTTCAGCGCCTATTGGTTGTCACTGAGGAAGCTCTCTATAAGGGAATCGAAAAAGCTCGAGAGGGCCGGCGGTTAAGTGAGGTCTGTGCAGCCATTCAGGACGAAGTTGAAATGAACTCGTTCAGCGTTGTCCGGGAGTTTGTCGGTCATGGCGTAGGTCGCAAATTGCATGAAGAACCTCAGATCCCCAACTATAGAACACCGGGCACCACTGCGAAATTGAAAGCTGGAATGACTTTGGCGATCGAACCTATGGTAAACCTAGGTAGGTCAGCGGTTAAAGTGCTTGATGATAACTGGACGGTGGTGACTGCAGATCATCTGCCGTCAGCCCATTTTGAACACACAGTGCTAGTAACGAAAGGTGAACCGGAAATTCTTACATGGCGCGAAAAGATGTCATCGAAGTTGAGGGCAAAGTAGTCGAACTGCTTCCTAATACGATGTTCCGCGTGCAGTTACCGAATGGTCATCGAATTTTAGCGCATATCTCAGGAAAAATGCGCTTACACTTCATAAGGATCTTGCCAGGTGACAGAGTTATGGTAGAGATGTCACCCTACGATTTGACAAAAGGGCGGATTACATTCCGTCAAAAGTAAGGAGGATCTTGAACGAACGCTCCTGATACGAAATATCGGGACGCGTTTTTTTATCCCCCTGAGGACCGTTTTGAATGAAAGTAAGACCGTCTGTTAAGCGGCTATGTGAAAGCTGCCGAATTATAAAAAGGAAGAACGTTGTACGCGTAGTTTGTAAAAACCCGCGGCATAAACAACGACAAGGCTAGCGTGTCGTCATAAATGTTAGTTAGGTATCTATATGCCTCGATTACTTGGAGTTGATATACCTGGAGATAAGCGCATTGAAGCGTCCCTGCCTTATATTTATGGGATAGGGCCAAAGACAGCAAAACGGATTTTGGAGCAGGCCAATATTGATGCGAACGTCCGAGCCAAGAACCTGACACCAGAACAATTGGGTGAAATTGTTCACGCAATTAATGGCAGCGGTCTGCTGATCGAAGGCGATTTACGACGCGAAATCCAGGGCAACCTCAAGAGATTGCAAGCGATTCGTTGTTATAGAGGGATGCGGCACATCCGAGGATTGCCTGTACGCGGTCAGCGAACATCCACGAACGCGCGTACGCGTAAAGGTCCTCGCAAGACAGTTGGCGTCCAACGCAACAAAGACGCGAAGGCGGGCAAAGTTTAATCAATGTTATGGCTGAAGAACTAACCGATTTGCCTTCGGGAGAACAGGCGGCTCCTGTGCCGGCGGAGGTGTCAAGTAATCCTCCTGCGCCAGCAGTCGAGACTCCCCCAGTAGAAGCCCCGAAAACCGCTCCTCGCGTCCCTAAAGCAAGGGCAAGGAAAGATGAGGCTCCGAAAGCAGGCCTCTCCTTAGATGGCGGTGAAGCAGATAAACCAAAGATTGTAAAGGCCAGGGGTAGCAAAAACGTCTTCAGCGGTATTGCTCATGTTCTTGCGACTTTTAACAATACCATCGTCTCAATTACCGATGTCAGCGGGCATGTGATCGGCTGGTCCAGTGCCGGAAAGGTTGGCTTTAAAGGTTCGAGAAAAAGCACCGCTTACGCCGCCCAATTAGTTGCACAAGATGCGTGCCGCCAAGCGATGGGTCATGGTTTGAAGGAGGTCGAAGTTCTCGTCAAAGGTCCGGGTGCGGGTAGAGAATCAGCGGTCCGTGCAATCCAGGCAATCGGGTTGGATATTTCCGTTATACGCGATGTAACACCGGTGCCGCACAACGGTTGCCGGCCGCCAAAACAGCGTCGAGTCTGAAGTTGAGATCATTATGGGACGTTATACTGGTCCGAAAACACGAATCAGCCGCCGCTACGGGGTTGCTCTTTTTGGCTCAAGTAAAGCACTTGAGCGGAAAAATTATCCTCCGGGGATGCACGGTCCGAAGGGGTCAAGGCGCAAACAGTCTGAATACGCGACCGCTTTGGCTGAGAAGCAGAAACTGCGAATGATGTATGGCCTGATGGAACGACAGTTCCGACGATACTTCGAGATGGCCTTGCGGAAGCGTGGCATTACGGGGGAAACTTTGCTGCAAATGTTGGAAACACGCCTGGACAATGTTGTTTATCGCCTTGGTTTTGCTAACTCTCGCAGCGCAGCACGGCAATTGGTTTCTCACGGGCATGTTGCGGTTAATTCTCGCAAAGTCAATATTGCATCGTTCAATCTACGGGCCGGCGACACAGTTGCGATTGTAGATAAACCTGGGTCCAGACGTCTGGTGATCCGGAATCTTGAACTCACCCAAATTCAACCCATTCCGGATTGGCTGGTCGTGGATAAAGACCAGTTTCAGGGTAAAGTAATGCGCATTCCGTCCAGAGAAGAGATTGCTCCTGTTGTCAACGAGCAGCTCGTTGTAGAGCTTTATTCCCGCTAGTGAGTCCCGTCGACTCCAGGCGTAAGTCAAGTTCGTAGAAATATCGGCTGCTCAAAAAAGCTTTTCTCAACCTTGCTCTTCGGTATGTTCCCGAGCATTCATGGATGTTAATGCTGAGAACGAACGAATAAGGCAGGATCTTGCCCGCAAAGCTAATTGGAAGCGTTGGGGACCATATTTGTCGGAACGGCAATGGGGAACAGTGCGGGAAGATTACTCTCCTTTTGGCACATGCTGGACCTATTTCCCTCATGACCACGCGAGGAGCAGAGCCTATCGCTGGGGAGAGGATGGCTTGCTCGGTATCACCGATCGTGAATGCCGTATTTGTTTCGCACTCGCGCTTTGGAACGGCCAAGATCCTATTCTCAAGGAGCGTTTATTTGGCCTGACTGGGCCTGAAGGTAATCACGGCGAAGATGTTAAAGAGCTTTATTATTACCTGGATAGCACTCCGACCCATTCTTATCTGAAAGCCTTATACAAGTATCCACAAACTGCTTACCCATACAATAAGCTGGTAGAGGAAAATGAGCGTCGCACAAAAGACTCCCCAGAATTTGAACTGCTTGATACCGGCGTCTTTGAGGATGACCGCTATTTCGACGTTCAGATTGAGTACGCTAAAGGCGGACCTGAAGACATCTGGATCAGGATTACTGTGACGAACCGCGCTCCGCAAGCGGCTCAGCTCGACTTAATCCCCCAACTCTGGTGCCGGAACACTTGGTCCTGGGGAAAGCCTTTCGAAAGGGAAGCCATTACCGCACCGCGAATCGTCGAATCCGGTTCTGAAGGCGAACTCAGTGTTGCGTATCCGGAATTTGGAACATACAGGCTTATTCCGAACTCGTCAGCTTGGTTCTCAAGAGCTTTGTTCACGGAAAACGAGACCAATTCTGAACTCCTGTATGGCGTTCCCGGAGGAAAACCACCGTATTACAAGGACGCTTTTCATCGATATATTGTTTCAGGAGAGAAAAAAGCTGTAAATCCGTCTCAACAGGGCAGCAAAGCTGCTCTTCTCTATCAACTGAATCTGTCCGCTGGTGAATCGGCAGCCATCCAGATGCGGCTCACTGGTGTCCCGGAGCCGGCCACGGATTGGGCGAGAGTGGATCAAATCTTTGATGATCGTATTGCAGAGGCTGACGCCTTTTATGCAGGCTTGCTCGCTCCGAATTTAAGCGCTGACGAGAAACTGGTGGCCAGGCAAGCATTTGGAGGGGTTTTATGGACCAAGCAGTTTTATCACTATGTGGTGGAAACATGGCTAGACGGCGACCCTGAGCAGCCGAAACCGCCTCCTGAGCGTGAGAATGGGAGGAATCACGAGTGGAGACATGTGTTTAGCAGAGATCTGCTCTCGATGCCCGACAAGTGGGAATATCCCTGGTTTGCAGCATGGGACTTAGCCTTTCACACCCTTCCTCTTTCGCGACTCGATCCCTCTTTCGCCAAGGGTCAACTTTTATTGCTGCTCCGCGAATGGTACATGCATCCTAACGGGCAAATTCCTGCTTATGAGTTTGCTTTCGGAGATGTAAATCCACCGGTGCATGCATGGGCCGCTTGGAGGGTCTACAAGACTACAGGCAAACGTGGCAGACGTGATCTGGATTTTCTGGAGCGAGTTTACCAGAAGTTGCTACTCAACTTCACTTGGTGGGTAAATCGAAAAGATGCACAAGGCAAAAACTTGTTTACCGGTGGATTCCTTGGCTTGGATAATATCGGCGTATTCGACCGTTCTGGTCCTGCTCCTTACGGCGGCGAGCTGAATCAAGCAGACGCCACTGCCTGGATGGCCTTTTTTTGTGGAACCATGATGTCAATAGCTCTGGAACTGGCGTCCGTCAAACCGGCTTACGAGGACATAGCCAGCAAATTCTTCGAGCATTTTGTGGCGATCATAGACGCGGTTAATTCGGTGGGAGGCAGCGGGTTGTGGAATGATGAGGACGGCTTTTATTACGACCAGCTACGATGGGCAGGCGGAGTGCAGGCCTTGAAAGTTCGATCCATTGTCGGCATCATTCCGTTGTTCGCTGTCGAGATATTGCGGTGCTCCGATATTGCTAAATTGAAGGGATTCCGTAAAAGGATGGAATGGTTTCAGGCTAATCATCCCCGCTTAGCTGCCCATTTGACATCACGTCAACTGGAGGACGTTCATTACGGGGATGTTTTCTTACTGGCGATACCACCTCGCGAGCACTTGGTTAAAGTGCTGAGGTATGTTTTGGACGAGCGGGAATTCCTTTCCGATTTCGGCATCCGTTCAGTGTCCCGCTTTCATAAAGATAACCCCTATGAATTCTGGTTGGACGGGCAGAAACTTGGAGTCGATTATGAACCGGGAGAGAGTACCACCGGACTTTTCGGCGGGAACAGTAATTGGCGTGGTCCTGTTTGGTTTCCGATCAATTTTTTACTGATTGAGGCTTTGGAACGCTACCATCTTTTCTATGGCGACGAGCTCAAAGTCGAGTGCCCTGTGGGTTCCGGTGAGTTGCTGAATCTGCAACAAGTTTCTGAATTTCTAGTTCGGCGGTTAAGCTCAATCTTTTTGAAAGACAAGTTCGGCCGACGTCCATGTCACGGCGAAGCAAAAATCTATTCGGAAAAACCTAGCTGGAACGACTTGATTCTATTTTATGAATACTTTCACGGTGACACCGGGCGGGGTGTCGGAGCAAGTCACCAGACTGGTTGGACTTCACTAATTGCTGATTGCCTTCACCGGATTCAAAGCTGAGCACAAATGGAGCTCCCCGCGATTCATCGTCGGAAGCATCCTGTTCGCACCAACCTCGCCCACGATTTAACCGGCTAGAGTATCTCTGCGAATTAGTCGGGACATGCTTTAACGTTTTTATTGGATTGAGCGCTGTCGTGATCGATTTCGGTCACGGTTCGTGGGTCGCATCGATTATCCATTCAGCAAGTCTACGCTTGCTGCTTAACGGGTTGATCTTTGCGGGAAGCGGTTCGTTGTTTGCAATCAGCCCACTTGGGAAGCTTAGTGGCGCCCACCTCAATCCTTGTCTTTCGCTTGCTTTTTGGGCTGACCGCAAAATGCATCTGCACGACTTTTTTGCTTACTCGGTGAGCCAAATGATCGGAGCCGCCTTAGCGGCTTTGGGATTGGTTCTGCTTTGGAAAGGCGCTGCCCTTTCAGTGAACAATGGGATGACGATGCCAGGGCCGGGCTTTCCGATATGGTTCGTCTTTTCCGCTGAGCTTTTAATGACGTTCAGTCTAGTGCTGATGATTTTTGTTTTTGTGAGCAGTCATTCCTTGTGTCATTGGACACCTCTGATGACTTGGATTTTAATAACATTTTTAGTATGGGTCGGTGCTCCCGTCAGCGGGACCAGCTTGAACCCCGCGCGAAGTTTCGGGCCCGCGCTTGTGTCCTGGCGTTTCACGAGCCAATGGATTTACTGGATTGCTCCTCCAACCGGTGCATTGCTCGCGGTTCTGTGTTTTCGATTCATGGCAACGGAGCGCAGGGTGTTGACAGCAAAGCTTTCTCACTCACAGCACTACAGGTCCATTTTTAAGAACACGCACTTGCCCTGCAGGCGTTATGGTTAGCCGTTTTGCAATCAAATTTAATCAGACCCGCGAGTCCCATGGCACTCAAGGGACCTATAAGTCTCAAGATTCAGAAAATTGTCAGTGGTACCTCAGTACCCACATTTTCGGATGAATCATGACTAGGTGAGATAGCGTGATTCAACAAATTCTAGAGCTTTACTGAAACTCATTCTTTCTAAGTAATGAGCAAGCATCGGATCAGCGTTCTGTGGAAGCTGTTCTGTTAGCTTCTGAATGCGTTCAGAGACCTGACGAAGACGGCTTAGCTGCTCCGTTGGATCCTTCTCTCTCAACTCTCGGTCGGCAATCAGCACGAATCGCTCCCGCAATGCTGCCGCCAAATGCTGGTAGAAATTTGCCATGCCAAAAAATGCGAGCGTTGACGCGATCAATCAAGATGTTTTCAGCATTCTTGTACCCGCCCGAAGCTGATCAAGTTCGGGTACCACACAATCGTAATCTTCTTCAGATAACTCTCTCAATGAACGTTCTAAAGCTTTTAAACAAACCTCTGGACGGCGTGCTTCGTGCACAAGAATGATTGATCCTGGCGTGAGTGAACGCTTCAGCCGATTAACAACTTTGTGAGGATCCTTAAGCTGCGTATCGTAAGCTCATGAACTCCAGCCGACCAGGTGCAGACCTCGTGCAGCCAAAATCGGGTGAAGGAACGGGTTAGACCTGCGGGAGCACGGAAAAAGATAGGAACGGGCAGATCGAGCGCACGAATTGTTTGTTCAAATAAGTCAATCTCCTCAGCAAGCTTGCTAGGAACGAGACGCCAAAATGTAAATTTGGGGTGATTGCTTGTGTGATTGCCGATCGAGTGGCCCGATTTGACAATCTCACGAGTTAATTCAGGATTTTTTCTGCATTCGAGCCGATAAAAAAAATGTGGGCCGCGCTTTGTACTTTTTCAAAAGATGCAGGATTGCAGGAGTAGTTTCTGGGTCCGGCCCGTCGTCGATGGTGAGCCATACCTTCCTTGAATTGGACGAAAATTTAGTTATAACAGGCCCGAAACCCTGAAGGGAGGGTACGAGCATAGTAAGAACCAGTGCCGCGTGAGCGATCACCAAGATCCACACACCGGCGATGTAGCGTTGCTAACGCGAGAAGGGCAGCGAATGGCCCTAAAACAATAAACCAAAAGAGTTCTTGTGGGTTGAAATTGCACAGCCGACATGGTCAAACCTAACCAAACGAATAGGGAACGCTAGTGGGCGATCTCTGACAAATGGGTCATGCGGTTTCAAGGGGGATGGAGTCCCGGCAGTGTACCTGAGGCGGGTTCCGTCAGTCGCATAGGTCGCATCTGACCCCAAGGTGGCGGTGGCGCGGCAGAGCCTTTTCCACTTGTCAGCAGTCAGATCCGGTTTCTGGACTTTATGCTTCGCCGCGTTACCCTCTCTGATGAGTTTCAGGCGCCCCGAATTGCTTAGCCCAGCAGGCGACTGGGATTGCTTGCGCGCAGCAGTCGCGAATGGCGAAGCTCTTGGCCAGCGTAGCGCAAATCGTAGTGCATGCGCTCAGGCATGCAGGCCACCTTATCAGCTCATCGTTGACCAGGTTGTAAAAGGTTTGGGGGACAAGAAGCACCTTCTTTCAGCTCAGGATCTTGCTGGACTTGAGCAGCTCCCCGACTTGATCAGGCTGGGGGTTGCAAGTTGCAAGATCGAAGGTCGCCTTAAATCACCAGAGTATGTTGCAGCAGTCACACGAATTTACCGGGCTGCAATTGATGATGCGTTCGATTCCAATCTCAGTTTACCGCCCGAAGTTAAACCAGACCATATCTATCGATTGGAAATGGCTTTTTCCCGACGAATTTATTCTGGATGGCTCAAAGGTATGGATCACCAGCAAATTGTAAATGGACGTTTTGGCAAAAAAAGGGGCGCTTTTTTAGGATGTATTCGTCAAATCGGGCCGGATTGGGTTGAGCTTGTGCCGGAAGTACTCGTCAAACCTGGAGACGGTGTCGTTTTTGATACCGGTGAAGACACCAAAAGCGAGCAGGGCGGACGCGTTTATGAGGTTCAGGGAGACAAACTGAAATTTCAAAACGGGCAAATTGATTTTCGCAAACTGAGGCTTGGCCATCGAGTTTGGAAGACAGACGATCCCGCCCTGAATAGAGAATTGCGTGCCAGCTTCCGGGAGGCGCCGGCACACCGGAAGCAACCGGTCGATCTAATCGTACTTGGAAAGGTCGGATCGCCGCTTCAGTCAAGAATGAAAACAGCCGAAAATGCTTCTGTCGAGGTCTCCTCGTCCCAATTGCTTGCTTCGGCAAAAACGGTTCCGTTAACCAGCGCATCTCTATGCGAGCATCTTGGCCGTCTTGCAGGAACAAGGTTTGTTCTCCGTGGTTTTCGCGCGGAACTGGTAGGTGAACCCTTCTTGCCAATTGGCGCCGTGAACGATCTCGGCTGCCAAGCAGTCCAGAAGCTCGAAGCTTTTCGTTTACCGCCCGATATAAGGTCAGTGTCGAAAATGGGGGTAGAATCTTTTCCGCATAAACAGCGCAACTCTCCTGCGGCGCACACAGAGCTCATTGTTTTGTGCCGGACGTTTGAGCAAATCGAAGCAGCTTTGGAAAGTGGCGTTAATACTATCTATGCAGATTTCGAAGATATTCGTCGGTACCGAGAGGTGGTCAGTAGAGTAGGAACGGCTGCGCTCACGTTCTTGGCTGCTCCGCGCATTCAAAAGCCCGGTGAACAACGCTTTCTTCGTCTGATCGCAAACTGCAAACCTAACGGAGTATTAGTGCGCAATTTGGGATCAATCAGTTTTTTTCAGGAGAACGGAGTTCGGATGCGGGGAGACTTTTCGCTGAATGTAACTAACCCTGTTACGGCTCAGCTGTTAGTCGAACGGGGATTAGAGAAACTAACAATTTCTTATGATCTGAACCTGGAGCAAATTCTTGCTTTATTGCAGTATGAGCCGGCCGATCGGTTTGAACTGACAATCCATCAGCATATGCCGATGTTCCACATGGAGCGTTCTGTGTTTGCAACGTTTCTTTCGGACGGCACCGATTATACAAACTGCGGGCGTCCACGTGACTCACATTCAGTCCAACTGCGTGACCGCATTGGGCTAGACCATTTCGTGAAGGCGGATGTCGGATGCAGGAATACTGTATTCAATGCACGAGCCCAAACCGGCAGCCGCTACACTGAACTTCTAATTGGAGCGGGGCTGCGAATCTTTCGAATTGAATTCCTCGATGAAGAACATTCCAGGGCCTCGAAGGTGATCCGGCTATATAGGAAATTATTAGAGAGATATCTCAGGCGATTATGTGTGGCGTGAGAAGGCTCACGATCAGCTTGTCGTAACTCGCGGTACGCTGGAGTAAAAGGCAACGAATTATCAGTTTTTGCGAATGAAAAGATCCCCTCTAGCAGTTCTTCTGTGCATTGTATTTATCGATTTGATCGGTTTTGGGATGATAATCCCGATTTTGCCGCTTTATGCCGAACGCTTTCAAGCAAACGAGTGGCAGATCGGATTCTTACTCGCTTCTTTTTCTCTGATGCAATTTATTGCATCACCCATTCTCGGATGGTTATCCGACCGATACGGACGCAGACCGGTTCTGTTATGCAGCTTGTTAGGTTCGGGCATCGGATACTTGTTAATGGCCAGCGCGAGTTCGCTCTTACTGCTTTTCGCGGCGCGTATCATCGCCGGTATATCAGGTGCTAGCGTAGGAACAGCTTCAGCCTACATAGCTGACATCACACCACCCGAAGACAGGTCAAAACGAATCGGGTTGATCGGGGCCGCATTTGGTGTGGGCTTTGTCCTGGGCCCGGCGATTGGCGGTATTCTAAGCCACTTCTCAATAATTGCTCCATTCTGGTTTGCTGCTCTTCTCTCTTTGATCAATGCTATCACAGTCGTTCTCGTCTTACCGGAACCGGGCCGCCATATAGCCCGCGAGAAAAGGAGTTTGGCTGACATCTTCCAGCAGGCGGGAAGTTGGCGGCTCGCTATAATCACAGCTGTTTACTTTATCGCTATCGCTGGTTTTGCGATGGTGACGGTTATTTACCCTCAGGTAAGCAATCGCCGATATGCACTTAATCAAAGCCAGATAAGTTATATTTTCGTTATGATGGGGTTTATTGGGGCAATCATTCAAGGCGGTGGCATTGGGCGATTATCCAAACGGTTTGGTGACGCCAATCTTGCTGTCAGTGGCTTTGCGCTAATGACTTTGAGCATGCTGATAATGCCATTGGCCCACTCGGTACCGCTCTTTCTGCTTTTCAGCGCCACCTTAGCAATTGGCAACAGTCTATCGCAACCGACTCTCAATGCGTTAGCCTCAAAATGTGCAAGTGCTTCTATGCAGGGACGCGTGCTCGGCGCGGTGCAGTCGGCCGGCAGCTTGGGCCGGGTTTTCGGACCGATAATTGCCGGGTTTCTTCTGGCCGGCGACCACCCCCGTCCCGTGTTTCAATATGGCAATACTCCGTTCCTGGTAGGGGGAATCATCATAGCCATGGCTTTCGCGCTCGCCATGTCGCTGCGAGGTTCTAATGGCTTAGCCGACGAGGTGCGCAATAGCCAGCAGAAAGCAAGCGGATTGCGCTAAACTTCTCAGCCTGGATCTAGCTCTGCCTTAAGCCGGTGCCGGTAGACTCTTCATTTTTGAGCTGTTGTTGTGGTTCTCTCTGTCCTTCTTTATTATGCTCACTAACAGCCTTTAATTTACCTTGCTCTTTCAAGTACTCCATTTTGGCCTGCAGCGAGCGAAAATGGTTTGGATTCTTTTGAGAAAGCGAAGTTTGAGTTATCGATTCTGACTCGTCTAATTCAGCATTCTTGGACATGTTCATGCGCCAATCTACACGAAATCAGTACAATTAAAGCAACATAAATAACAATAGTTGTATGTGAGATCTGATATCAGCATTTCTGCTGCGATTTTAGCGCCCGTTCGGGGTTGGGCGGATACCTACCGGGGCTGCGCTGCGGGGAATATGAAGCGCGGCTGAGCTGCTTATCTTTACCGATCATTAGGGAGTAGCATCACACGCCAAGGTAGAACCGCACCTCCGGGCGACCACCCTCTGCCACCAGGGGTAAGCGCGAGACATTTGGCGTAAACAGCAACTAGAAAAGGCAACAGGGCGGGCCGGAGGTATCGTCGGAACATTAAGAGAAGAAGCCTCGGAAAGGCGTTTAATGCTGGTTCGTTTGATTTGGCTGTCGCATAGGTCTTCTAGCCCTGCTGCTGATTCTTAACAGTGTTTACGTTAGATTCCGCTATAACCGAGATCTTTGCGTCCTGGGATGAATCAATTCCCAGGGTTCTGCGGCTACGGTCAGGCGGGAACCCTGCAGTCCCTCATGAGACGGTCCCGCTCGGTAGGAAGACACGTCGATCAACAATCAGTCTCGGTCAAGGCGTGGGTGAGGCATTTGCGGCTGGAGTTTCTGCTCTGTTACGAGCGGCACGCATCCGAGTCGTTCTTTCTGCCTTTTTAGCTGCAAACTTTTGTTGCTGTTCAGGAGTGAATACGCCGTTCAAATCGGTTTCGTACTGGATCTTCAGCTCTCGAATTTTGGCCCTCTTAGCCGATGTGGTAAGACTAGAATCGTTTTGAACAGCTAAGCGTTGATCGACATAGCGGCCGATGATTGGTTGAACCTTGGTCTGTTGCTCGGCCGTTAAACTCAGACCGTTGGTTAATGAAGTGAGAAAACGCTTCTTAAGCACATCGGGTGAAGGAGTTCGCCGCGCCGGCTTGGCTTCAGAGGCTGTCGTCGAGGTAGCATCTGGTTGAAGGCTGGACTGGGCAAATGCGGGCACCAATGTCGCCGAAAGCGCAACGATTGGCATAACATAGATAAACAATTTAAGTTTCATAACAACGTATTTAACACATGTTGTAATATTAAGTTTCAGGATTTTTTGTTTTTTTTAGTGTTTTACTTGAGCATCCGGTTCGAAACCGCCCCATCACTGGCCTAATCCCCGATGTCGGCTCCCATATGTCCGGCAGCCAAATCTTTAGCCCAGTAAGTAATGATCATATCGGCACCTGCACGCCGATAGCTCGTCATTAATTCAAGGACGGTTTTCTGTTCATCAATCCAACCATTGCGAGCGGCCGCTTTAATCATAGCGTACTCTCCGCTCACACTATAAACCGCGGTAGGCAACGCAAATCGCTCCTTGGTGCGCCAAAGAATATCCATATAAAAGAACCCCGGCTTGACGATCAGTAGGTCGGCGCCTTCATCCACATCCAGCGACACCTCTCGCAACGCTTCCAAAGCGTTCGCCGGATCCATTTGGTAGGTACGACGATCGCCAAATAAAGGTGCGCTCTCAGCAGCTTCTCGGAATGGGC
>JAFAXJ010000091.1 GCA_019241095.1 Verrucomicrobiota bacterium
TAACGTGCGGAAGCAGTGCGGCACATATGGCGCCATGCGGTGCGGAAAAACTACCGCCAATGGGGCCGGCAAAACCATGAACGGCTCCGAGACCGGCATTGGCAAGGGAAAGTCCACCCAGCAAACTCGCTAGAGCCATATTTTCTCGCGCATGCTCGTTTTTGGGCGACTCAAAAACTTCTCGTAAAGAGGCAACAACACGTGTGATTCCTTCCAGACAAAAAGCGTCAGAGACGGGGTTGGGGCGTAAACAGGTATAAGGCTCAATGAGTTGGGTCAGCGCGTCCAACCCGGTACTTACGGTGATGTCCGGCGGCAACTCAAAAGTAAGCTCAGGATCGACGATTGCGGCGCGCGGCAGCAGGAATGGGCTGCGCAAGCTGACCTTTACTTTGGCCGTCTTTGAGGCGAGAACCGCGTTCTTCGTCACTTCCGCGCCGGTACCGGCAGTGGTAGGGACCGCGACACATGGCAGTCCTGGAGCCAGGAGTGGTTTACCTTTTCCGATGACCTCCAGATAATCGTAAACGTCCCCGGGGTTTGTTGCTATACCGGCGATAGCCTTTGCGGCATCGATCGCGCTTCCTCCCCCAAACCCAATCACCACCGGGCAGGGATCTTGCCTGGCCAACTCAACGAAGCCAATCACTTGTTCGATGCTGGGTTCGCCGCAGACCTCTACAACAGAATGCTCTACACCTGCCGCAGCCACTGTCTCAATTAACGGTTGCGCTCGCGATGCCGTTCGGCCGGCAACCACTAAAGCTCGCTGACCAAAACTTTTAACAATTGCTCCCACCTCCCGCAGGGACCCCGGACCAAATAGAATGCGGGCTGCTGTGGCAAACTCGAAGTGCATTAATCTGCAACCTAGGATTCGAGAGCGCAATTGCCAGCCAATTCCTTAGTGCCAGCCTCGTGTCAGACCCTGAACAAAATACCGATTCAGGAAAAGAGCCAAAAGCACAATCGGCAGAGTGGAAAAATGAGCAAGGGCGCCAAGGGTACCCCAACTGATATCTTTAGTTCCGAATGCGGTTAGTAAAGCAACCGAGATTGGTTTGGCTTCGGAGCGAGTTAGAAAAGCCGGAAAAAGAAAGTCATTCCAGCTGAACATGATGCAAAGGAGTGCGCAAGCAATGACCCCAGGCTTTACCAAAGGTAACGCAACTCGGACGAAACTGCCTAACTGGGTACATCCATCAGTGAGCGCTGCTTCTTCCATATCCCGCGGCAGCGCTCTGAAATAAGAAAACATCATCCAGACCACAAAGGCCGTGTTCAAAGTCGTGTTTAAAAGAATTACCGCCCACCAGGTACCTAGAAGGCCAACATCACGCATAATTATATAGAAAGGTATGAGGGTAGCGACAGGAGGCACCGTCCGAATCGCAAGGAAGAAATAGGCCAAATTGATTGCAGCCGGATTTCTCGCTCGCGCAAGCGCATAGCCAGACGGAATCCCAAGCAGCAGGGAGAGCAACGCCGAACCGATACTAATAATCAAACTGCTTTCTAACAGGTGTACAATGTCAAAGTGACGTATCGCCCCGCGAAAGTTATCCAGGGTTGGTGCAAAAGTGAATACAGGCGGGAAACTAAATATATCAACAGCAGGTTTATAGGCGGTTGTGATTAGCCATACAACCGGTCCAAGAAAGATGATTGTGATGAGACATAATAGCCCACGCTGGGCAAAGAGAATCTGAGGAACTGGGCGTCTACTCATGCCTTTGTGTTTTGCTCATCGCTCGTTCGCTTGGCGGTCAGCGTTGCGGATCAGCACGATGAACAACAGTGAGAACAGCGCAATACAAACAATCATTAAATTAGCGATTGCTGAAGCCCGGCCAATATTAAAGAACTGAAAGCCTTGCTTTACGGCAAATAACATCAGGGTATTTGTGGCGTTGCCCGGCCCTCCGTTGGTAGTAGCAAAAATCGTGTCAAAGATCTTGAAGGCATCCATGCTTCGGAGGACGAGAGCGAGGAAGATTGCCGGCAGGAGCAACGGTAGAATGATGAGCTGAAATCTTTGTGGAGCGGTAGCGCCATCCGTTTCGGCGGCTTCCAAGATCTCGACAGGAAGCGACTTGAGCCCTGCTAAAAGAATTAAGGCCATCAACGGCGTCCATTCCCAAGTATCAATTGCAACCAGAGTCCAGCAAGCAGTTGCCGGATCGCCGAAAAATCCTCGTGGCCCACTCAAGCCCCATTCTGAAAAATAGTAACCTAACATCCCAAAATCTGGCGCAAGAAGAGATCGGAAGATCAGGCCCACCACGACCGGCGTTATCGTGACAGGAATGAGGATCAACGCCAGAAGTGCTCGCTCAAATTTGCCGTCACGCCAGAGCAAAAGAGCTAGCAGCAGGCCTATCAGGAACTCCGAGCTGACAGCAGCTAACGTGAAAAAGAAGGTAGTAACTATAGAGCCACGCGTCGTGTCATCAGTCCAAAGATCGCGATAATTTTCAAAGGAAACGAAGGTTCTGCTGGCTGGCCGCAGCAAATTGTAGTCAAATAAGCTATAATAAAGGCCTTGCGAGATAGGCCATACCGCAACTGCTAGCACATAGATCAACGCAGGGGCGCCAATAAGAATCAGAAAGAGTTGGCGTCGCCGTGCAAGACTCATCCGAAATCTGATTTTTCAGAACAGCTTTACCGCCTTTGCTTGGGCCTCGTCCAAAGCTTTTCTGGGATCGATGTTACCGACCAGAACACCATTCACTGCGTCACCGAGGATATCCTGCATCTGCGGATATTGCGGAATTCGGGGCCGATAGTCGCCGTCACCGTTTTCAAACGATTGAGCTAGAACCGGCAGAAATGGGAACTGCTGCAGCAAGTCTGGGTCGTGAGTTTCGCTGATTCGAATGTAGCTGCCTCCGCCTTTCTGATTTAGTTCCTTATGCACAGCAGGGCTCGTTGCCCATTTGATAAATTCCCAAGCAGCTTCCTGTCTCTTGGGATCAATGTCTTTATTGATAGCCAGACCCCAGCCTCCTATTCCATAACGCTTAGGCAAGCCTTCACCTGGAGGCGCTGCCACTATTCCCACCTTGCCAACCACTTTTGATTGCTTCGGATCCGAATACGCCGGAGCCCCCGCAGACCAAGTCTGCATGTTCGCGACTATGCCTTGGCGAAAGCTAGTTTCCCGACCGTCCCAGTCGTAGTCGACCGCCCCCGGAGGCGCGGCCTTTTGGAAGAGATCCTTGTAAATGGTAAGACTTTTCACGTTTGC
>JAFAXJ010000216.1 GCA_019241095.1 Verrucomicrobiota bacterium
CAGAAACTGGCATATTGCTGCTGGCCGTCGCTGACCGAACTATCGCCCAGCCAGTTTCCCCATCGGACGTTCCGGCGGATGCTGTTGCCCTTGCTGGTGCGGTAACCGCGCGCAGTCGTTCCGAGACCGCCTCCATAGATATCGGCAACGCCGTTCTCCTTAATGATCTCCCAGCGCTCGAAGACCGCATAATAGGTGACGCGCCAGAACTGATACTTTTGCAGTTGGTAGCTTTCGCCTCCGTCGCGGACCGTCACTTGCGGACCGCTTGCGGTTAGGGCAAAGATCCGCTCGTTGCCGGTGTCGGTGAGGGTCCAGGTGCTGTTGCCATTGGCGGAGACGCTGCCATGCTGACTTACTGCGATACCGTTAGAGGCGAATACCTGTTGCAGATTGGCGCTGATTCCCGGGCCGGCAAGATCCTGGGGAGTGATGCCGTTGGTGACGAGCCGCGGCTCCAGATAAGCGGCTTTCTGACGGACCAGCCTGGTGCTGATGTCGCCATTCTGCAGATAATATTTTCGGGTGGCGGCAGACGCTGTTCCCCCAGGATCGAGAACGATGCGGTCGAGGGGCAGGTCCCAACCGACGCCCAACACGCCAGTGGGAGCATCAAGATTTTGCAGGGTGACCACGTCCTGCACGTTGCTCTCGTAGACTATGGAAAGCTCGATATCGAGATCGGACCGGCCCGGCCGGTCTGGGAGCTTGAGCAGTGTCTGATGATGGTTCACAGCGCCGCGAAGTAGGTTAACGCTGTTGCTCAGATCGCCGATGCCGGGGGCTTCGAACTGAAATGACTGTATCCCGGGAGTGCTGGTATGCATGGGTCGTTCCTTTCTGATTGCTAGAAGGCGCTTGGGGAGCTAGTTGTCCAACCCGACCACGAGGGCGTTGAAAGTGCCCTGAAAGGAATCCTGGTCGGTAGCCTTGAGAACCAAAAGGCCTGCATGCTGGTAAAGGGAAAGCTCCCCTTTCGGGTATTCGAGATGTCGAGTTCGATCTCAGTAATCGCTTTGCCGTTCCTTTGCACGTCGAAACCGGTCAATGGTGTGATAGCTGCCTGGACCGCCGGTCGAAAGTCGAACCTAAAACCGTTATCGGTACGGGTGCCGCTCCTGGTGAAGACTTGGCAGGAAGCGCCGGCGTTCAGCGGAACGAGCAGGCCCACATCAACCGTACCCGGCACGCCGTTGAACAGGCAATTACATTTTGTGGATTGGACGAAGAGGGGCTCGTGATCTCCCGATTCAGCTGGTTATCACCCGTCACGCGAGGTTCTAGACAGCTTGGTCGGAGTCTCCTGCCGTGCCGGGGGGAATTGTTATACCAATTCTATTGTTTATGGTTTTGAGTAGCGGTCGTCGAGAAATTCCGATCAACCTGTCTCAATCCTGCTCAAACCAGTGACGAACCGAGAAGACGCCCTCGTGTCATGTCTAACAGCCGGGAATAGACAACCGGCGCCGGCATCTCGAACCCAAGTTTATGGGCGAACGCTTTGTCCCCGGAAATTCCAGCGACTGGGTCTGGGCGCGTCATCGCTGCGTTTTGAGCTCGCTTCCGCTTCGCACTGAAAGGTCGCCGTATTTTGTTTTTGATTGTTTGCTCGCTCGTTCCTCGCTCTCAAATCAAAACGCCGGAATCAGAGGGAGGCGGAATGTCCGGGGTAAATGGCTGCGCTTTGTGTAAAGAAAAATAGCCACGAGCAACGTTGTCTAAGGGCCAAACGGGTTTTGCTTTACACAAATCCGTTTTGGACGCTGCAACATACGAGGGCATCACCCGAATCTTCCGATGTCAACATACCCCCGTGAAACAGGGATTATCGCGTGTTGGATGACAATGGACGGCACCGGATTTGTTATTACTTAGCGCGGACTTGTGGAACAAGCCCTGTGCTGAGCAGCTTGGAGGCGAGGGGAGTCGAACCCCTGTCCTTAAGATTAGCGCTCCAGACTTCTACATGCTTAGCTGACCTTTGTAGAGAGCGGCATAGCGGATCAGCGCGCGAAAGCTCACTCTTGTGGCCACGTAATAACTTTGCCCTACGACGCGGTCACCCCGTTTTCGGACTAGCCTGCTGTCGTCGCATCCGGCCTTAGCAGGCGTCCGGCCGGACACGTCACGGTTTATTTAGGCCGCGAGAGCGAGATCGTTAGTCTCTGCGTTTATTTTTTTGACCCGATTTTTTACGAGGCCAACGGATCATCCTCGGCATGCGATCTGAACCTCAAACCATAAGTCGAGACCAGTACGCCCCCAAATTGAGTTGGCAGAATACACGAAACTAACGCGCTTTTCAAGACGGCGGCCATTGTTGCTTTCTAACGTTCGGGAATCGATCCTGAATAAGCTGAGCTTTGTTGAGCGGAGCGCTGGGAGCTTGCCGAAGAGCTGAAACATTGATCCCGAAGGCAAGACGGTACTAAACTTTGATCTTCTAATCAAAAGCGCTGGAAGATTTTTTCTATCGATATCTGAAATCCAGGAATCAGGGGAGTACTCAGTACATCGCCTAACCTTAAAATGACTTTTGGCAGATCCGAATCTTCACGGAGATGGTATACTCGGACTTCTTCTCCTTCTGGATCAATGATCCATAACTCGTCGACGCCAGTGCGCGCATAAACCACACGTTTTTGATCGAGATCAAGACGTGCTGTTTTCGGGGAAAGGATCTCTACAACAAGATCGGGCGGCCCTTCTGCACCCTTTTCTGAAAGGAAACGGCGCCGCTGCTCAGAAAAGAAGGCCAGGTCAGGCTGAAACACGTTGGTGTCGGTAAGCACGACATCAAACGGCGCCTAGCTGTGTTTCGAGGTACTTCATCATCTCGAACTGGATCGTGCGCGAAATGTCCTGGTGAAAACGATTTGGCCCCGGCGCCATGAAAAGGTCTCCATTGATTAGCTGATACCGCGGACCCGCCTCAGGAAGCTCCCAGTAATCGTACTTCGTTAGCTGCCGCGCTGTTGCCTGAGGCATATGTCGACTCTCGTGATTCGCTTGGACAAGTCAAGGCAGAGCGCTGCTTTGTCGGTCAGTGAACGGAGTAGAGGGGGCGAAAATCAGCGACTGGAGCGGAAGGACGTGTTCACCGGAGAACGTAGCTATAGCTCCGCCGCCAAATCGAGCAGCATGGCTTTCGGCTCACTCAGTTCCCAAGTTCAGATCTCGAATGCGAGAGTATGTTCACCCCGATTTTGGTCCAGCACGTCTTGGACGGTTTTCGATCCGAATACTTCAACCAGAGCTTGCCGTGCGTCGCACATTAAAAGGCGAAGAGGGCACCGCGTGCGATCTGGGCATCCGCAGAGTTCCCTGGGCCGATCCAACGCGCACGGTAAAGGGGCAATGACGCCATCGAAGATTTCGATGACCGATAGGATCGTGAGCTCGGAAGGGGGCTTGCGCAAACAATAGCCGCCGCCTACGCCTCGTTTGCTTGTCAGGAGGCCGTTATTACGTAGCGTAAGCAGGATCTGTTCTAGAAATTTTACAGGGATATTGCCCCTTTTCGACAAGTCCTGAATCTGATGGACCTTCTGAATGGGTTCCTCGCTCATCAGTAACAATGCTCGGAGCGCATATTCAGCTCTCCTGGAGATCCGCATCGACCAAATTACCTGATTGTCGGTAGAATTCTAGGAAATTGAGAATTCAGGCGTCAGAAGCCGCGCGCTCGAGCGCGCTTAACTTTGGCCAGTGCTTGGTGGTAGAAGAGTTCGTATTCGGCGGCTATGCGGGCAAGATCAAACTGTTCGGCCGTGCGCCAACTTGCTTGACGGAATTGTAGAAGCAGGACTGGATCGGTAAGAAGTTTTCGGAGATCTTGGGTCCAGGCCGCGGTGTCGGAGACCGGTACAAGGAAACCGTTTACTCCGTTCGTTACACATTCGCGGAGTGCGGGAATATCAGAGCAGACGATGGCCAGTCCGTATTTTAACGCTTCCAGGACAGCGACTGAAAGGCCTTCGACACGGGAGGGCATCAGGAAAATGTCGGCTGAAGCCAGATGCTGATTGACGAGATCGCGGTCTAGCCATCCCTTGAATCTCACGCGTGAACTCAGATCTGCAGCCTCGAATTGCAAGGTTAAGCCGCTGCGTTCTTCTCCGTCTCCTATCACATCCAGGTCCCATTGCAGATCTTTCAGATGAGCCAGCACTTGGACAAGATGGTTTAAATTCTTTTGCGGGTTCAATCTTCCGACGAAGATCATGCGAGGCTTCGGATTGGATTGCGCTGGAATGGCAGGCCGGTCTGCTATCTGGATGCCGTTATGGATGATTGTCGACGTCCGTCGGTACGCTTTTTCTGCCATCTCAGCGACAAATCTACTGACTGCGACAATGCCGGCGGCGTTGTTCCAAATGGGTTTGATGAACGGGTTAAGCCAGCGGAACAGATTGGCTGTTTGGTCGGGAATAGTTCCGGGCACGTCTCCCAAATGAGCGGTGACGATGTAAGGTGTGCCGGTTGCTTTACAAATAGACAGGGCCAGAGCGCCGGTCGGAACGGCGAAATGGGCGTGGATCAGGTCCGGCCGCAGGCTTCGGACATGATGCCATGCCGGGAATGCGCTTGAAACGATGTATCCGGCCATTTCGGCCGGACTGCAACGATCAAGGCGACGGCGGAAGCCGAGCGTACGGAATGTCTTGACTCCGTTGACGAGCTCGCGGTCGGGCAGGTGTTTCAGCCGGATCGTCTGTACGATAACCTCATGGCCTCTAGCAACCAAAGCTTCAGCCACGTCTTTGGCGGCGCGTCCTCCTCCACCTCCAACCGGCGGCCATTCGTAACAGAGCGTCAGGATTCGTAAAGCTCTGGATGGCTCCAGCTGGGAATTGTGCATTCAGTTAGCGGTAGCGATCAAAAACCATGAGGGAAGCCGCGAGAAGCGGTCGGGAACTGGTGAAAACAGTGTCAAAACAATGACGAACAGCCCCAATTTGTACAACCGCGACTCAGTATTCCACGTTGTTTTGCTTGCACCAGCCGACAGCAGGGCCGAAGCCGATCCTGGCTGAACGGCGATACCAATCAGCGGCCTCTTTTTGGTTTTTCGGAACCCCTAGACCGGCGTGCAAACATTCGGCATAGAAAAACATTCCGGCGCCATCCCCTTTCTCGGCAGCTTGCCGGAAATAACTGGCTCCGGTCTGCGGGTTTTTGGGTACGCCTTCGGCATTCATGTACATCACCCCTAGGTTCGAGATCGATGTAGCGTAACCGAGTCCCGCGGCTTCCTCGAAATAGTGCCGCGCCTGATCGTATTGATGGACGATTTTACGGTAATAGGTGCCGAGCAAATCCATAGCTCGGGGCTCGCCTAAAGCAGCCGACTCTTGTAAAAGTCCGACCGCTTTCTTCGTGTCGGCTGGAACGCCTTTTCCGTAATAATAGCATTCGCCTGCCAGGTATTTGCCCATGCGATCCCCTTTATCGCCAGCTTGAATGAAATAATTGACTGCTTTATGCAAGGCGTCAGGGTCGTGTTCCGCGGCGTACAAGATCCCGGCTTGCACCATACCGGTGACGTTATCTTTTTCGGCTGCGGCTTCGTACCATTTCAGTGCGGCTGGCTTATCGGTGCTGCGCAGTTGTTCCGCTAAAATCAGCATGGCCGGAACGCTCCCTTGGTTAGCCGCAGCTTCGAAATCCGGTCGCGCGTCCGCAAGAGCTTCCGCGGAAATTCCGCGACCGGGAGAGCGAAGACCGGAAATCAGATTGTCCAGACGCTTGCCGCCGCCAGGACGACCAGGAAATTCGTCCATCACGTAAAGATAAGTTTTCAGGGCGGTCCGCCAATCGTTATTGACCTCTTCCGTTTGAGCTCTGCTCAAGAGGTCATGATACCGATCAACCAATGGGGGCGTCGGTGATAACATAGCAATCTGTGTGGGCGATGGTTGTGGAGTGGCGGTTACGGACTCTGCGGGCGTGGGAGTCAAAACCGGCGTGGGGCTTGGAGTATTTTCGGGAGTCTGGATCGGGGTGCTCAGCTGTGTTGGGGTAAATGTAACGACTGGCGTGGGTTCGGGAGTAACAAGCTGAACGGGAGTAGGCGGAGGGGTAAGGAGCTGGACCGGAAGACGCCT
>JAFAXJ010000098.1 GCA_019241095.1 Verrucomicrobiota bacterium
GATGACAGGATAAATGGCGATTTTTGGATCGGCTAACCAGTTGCGTTGTAACCCGTTCAGACCTAGCGCACCAAGCATCTGATTTAATAGCCCAAGGTCGGGATGATAGATCCATGTCCAAATCAAGCCAACTACCGCCAAAGACAAGACTGCTGGAAAATAAAAGACGCTCCGGAATATATGGCTTCCTCGGAATTTTGAATTTAAGACGATGGCCAGGCCCAGGCCGATGCTGGTTGGCAAAAGCAAAGCAGCTATTAACCAGATAGCGTTGTTCCTTAGAGCTATCCAGAACACATCGTGCTGCGTAAGCAGAATATGGTAGTTATCCAGCCCGACAAAGACTTTCGTGGGGGAAACTCCATCCCAACGAAAAAGACTAAGGTAGGCTGAATAGACCATCGGATAAACGACCACGACGGTGTAGATGATCAGCGATGGAGCAACGAACGCCCAGGGAAGGCGTCGCAGGTAGTCGTCAGTCGGTATGCGAGTTCTTGCTTTTCGTAAAGGCAGAGCCTCGACAGTCGCCGATTGCTGTGAATTGGCCATTTTACCTTAACTATTTAGGAATTCTCCAACCCGTGTCAGAGAATTCCACGCCGGCCTTTGCGCGATATTCGATGATAGAATGGACACGCTACTTGCGCGAGGACTTGTAGGCATCCACAGCTTTTTGAATTTGCGCACAGGCCGCCTCCGGAGTGAGAGTTCCTAATACCACCGAATCCTGCGCCTGAAAAAACGCGTTCACGAGTTCCTGCGGCAGAGCCTGGTCGGTTGGAAGGTATAGGCCCACTTCGCCCTGCAACCATTTAGCCATTTGGGCTGCGATCGGACGATCTTCGGGCGGAAAAACCCCAACGACTGCGCTTGGCGAACCGAAGTCTGCTATATGCCGCTTTGCTACATCCGGCGTTGTAATGAAAGAAGCAAATAAGAGCGCGGCTTTCTGTTGATCGGGCCTCGACTTGCTCCAAAACTGCAATTGTTCCTGGAAACCTGAGACCCTTACCGGTTTCTGGTCTGCTGGAGCAATGATGGGAACATAATTGTGAGGGTCTTCCTTGGCGGCAATGATGTTCTGGTCCTCGATCCAGGGTCCCTGAAACGTCATGGCCGCCTTGTCCTGTTGCAGTAGTGGCAACGCCTGGTTTGGATCAAGGGAAATAAATCCCGGATTAAAATATCCCTTCGTCACCCATTCTTTCAGCTTCGTGAAAGCCTTAATGACCTCGGGCGAGTTGTAGGATGCCTCGAGAGCAAATAGCTTGTCGTGCATCGTCGGACCTGCGAAATGCTCAATAAAGAAGTCCGTGGTCCGCATGGTCATCCAGCTGAATTTTCCCCCAACTGCAACCGGGATGATACCTTTGGACTTGAGCGTTTCGCAAACCTTCTCGAGCTCGTCGAAGGTCTTCGGCGCCGTGATGCCGTATTTGTCGAAGAGACTCTTCTTGTAAAAAATCGTCATCGGACGAACCCAGATAGGAATGCCGTAGAGCTTTCCCCTATTGCGTGCCAACTCGAGCGCCCCAGGCACGATGTTTTTGTCGACGCCATACTGAGCCATCAATTCCGGCGTCATTTCCAGTGCATGACCTCCCTCATCATAAGGCGCAGCCAAGCTGCCTCCCCAGTTAAACCACGTATCTGACATTTTGCCCGCTGCCGAGGCTACGCGAACCGCCTGCTTCATTTCGTCTGTGCTGTACTTAGTCCATTTCACTTTGAGATTCGGATAGGTCTTCTGAAAATCGTTAATCATGATTTGCCAAGGCTGGGTAGCAATGCCCCATAATGAAAAGGTAACATTACCGGAAGGCACCGGCGGTTTCGATGCGTCCTGGGAAAGGCCTGGAATAACGGACCAAGCCATAGTTGCAAATAATGTTGCAGATAAGAGCAAACATATGTGTCGCGGCTTCATAAATAGGGGGATGACTGATTATCCTAAGTTAAATGATTGTTGGTTATGCTGAGTTTGTGATTGAGGTTCAAGGCCTGGTAATTTGAACTGGCAACCAGTTTCTGATTGGCTCTAATTTGGAATACATTTATCTTGCTCGTAAAGCACGTTAAGAACATCAAGCCCAGGAGAGGTCGCCGCCCGCATGGCCACTTGCGCAGGATTCGATCAGGCGCAGAAGCACCTCACGATATTTGACAAATTTTCGCTTCAGATCGCGTTCGGTAAGCATACCTTTATTTTAAGAAGGGAAGAGAG
>JAFAXJ010000137.1 GCA_019241095.1 Verrucomicrobiota bacterium
GGGTAAAGCCAAGCAGGAAGGTTTTAATCATTATCGTAGATCAATGTTACTTGCCGGCCTCCGGCTTTCTCCAGCAAGTCCTTGGTGTCAATTTCTGAAACCGCGGATCTGTCGAATCGATGACAATAAAAAACGCGTCGTTTGTAACTCGTCTAAACGGCTCGTGATTAAAGAGCGGATGATGAAAGCGCGGCAGTCGATTCATCACAAAAACACCAAAAAAAGCCGTAAAAGCTGAAAACAAAATAGTCAGCTCAAACATGATCGGAAAAAAAGGCGGAACGGTGAAAAAGTTCACCGGTTTGCCGTGAACAATCAGCGGGTAAAGAAAAGAGGAGGGAATATATTCGAGCAAAATTGCAGTCAAAAACCCGGTCAAACCTCCAACAAAAATGATGTAGCCGAGGGCAGACCTGCCTAGCCCCATCGCTTTATTCATCCCGTGGATCGGGAAAGGGGAATGAACGTCCCAAAACTTGAAACCTTGATCCCGCACCTCTTCAGCCGCTCGATAAAGGGCAGAGACGCTTGGAAACTCAGCGATGATGCCAAAAGGCCTTCTTCTCTCAGGCGGGCTCATGGGTGGCAATCCCTTCTTGAACGAGACCTTCGTTGGAGCTAGCGCCAGGAAAATGAGGATCGGCCTCCGGCAAAACGCCTTTCACCTCTGACATAGCGACCATAGGAAGGAAGCGGACGAACAGAAGAAAAAGCGTCAGAAAAATTCCGAACGTCCCTGCAAACGTGAATACGTCCACCCAAGTCGGATAGAACATACGCCAGCTAGACGGCAGAAAATCTCTGTGCAGAGAGATCACGAAAATGACAAATCGCTCAAACCACATGCCGGCGTTTGCGCACATGGCAACAAAAAACACCACGCAAAGGTTTCGCCGGAACGCCCTCACCCACATCAGCTGCGGGATGATCACGTTGCATGTAAACATGGTCCAGGAAGCCCACCAATAAGGTCCAAAGTACCGGTTTATGAATGCAAAACGCTCAAAGGGGTTTGCACCGTAATACGCCACAAAAAACTCCATGCTGTATGCGTAACCAACGATCGAACCTGTCAGCAGCAGGATTTTGCACATCACATCGATGTGATCCATCGTAAACACGTCGTGAAGTTTGAAGATCGAGCGCGAAGGAATCATCAGGGTCAGCACCATCGCAAACCCACCGAAAATTGCCCCCGCTACGAAATAGGGCGGAAAAATCGTCGTGTGCCATCCGGGTAGAATAGAAGTGGCAAAGTCAAACGACACGGTGGAATGCACGGAGAGTACCAGGGGAGTCGAGATACCGGCTAGAACAAGATAAGCAAGTTCATAATGGAGCCACTGCCGGTTACCACCCCGCCACCCTAAAGCAAGAACCCCGTAAATATATCGTGCGGCCGTTGATTTCGCACGATCCCGCATCGTGGCCAAGTCAGGTACCAGCCCCAGAAACCAGAATAAAACCGAAACGGTGAAATAAGTAGAAACCGCGAAGACGTCCCACAGAAGCGGGCTGCGGAAATTTGGCCAGATCCAATTTGGATTTGGAACAGGCGCCAGAAACCACGCCATCCAGATCCGACCTACATGGATTGCCGGAAAAATTCCAGCACAGATCACGGCGAACAGCGTCATTGCTTCCGAAGCGCGATTGATTGAAGTGCGCCATTTTTGTCGGGTTAGAAACAAAATTGCCGAAATCAACGTGCCTGCATGTCCGATACCGATCCAGAAAACAAAGTTGGTGATACCCCACGCCCACGCGACAGGAATATTGTTACCCCAGACCCCCACACCAGTAAACAAAAGGTAAAGAATGCAGAACACCCCAAAGCCGGCTATTGATGCGGTAATTCCTGTTGTGATCCACCACCAAAGAGGCGTTTTGGCTTCAGGAATCCCCGCGATCAGATCAGAGATCCACGACATCGATCGATTGTTCAGGACCAGAGGGCGCCTCTGCATCCGCTCCTCAAAAACGGTTGTTGATGATAGATCTGTTTCAGCCATTATGCGTTACCTCCTTCAGAGTCGGCCGCGGCTCGTGGACTCTCATGCATCTGATCCCCGTTTTCATCCACGTTAATTTTTCCAACCCGAGACGCTCCAGGCATTTTCGGATTCGGATTGCGAATTCGGGCAAGATAGCTGGTGCGAGTCTGGATATTCAGGTACTCGAGCAAATGATAATTCTGGGGCTGTGTTCTTACCTTTGAGATTTGACTATTCGGATCTTTGATATCTCCAAATACGATGGACTCGGTAGGGCATACTTGCTGACAAGCCGTTCGAATTGAATCCGTGGGGAGCGAGAGATCACCGGTGACGCCAGCTTTGATTCGCTGCGAGATCTTTGCTGTTTCAATTCGATGAACGCAGTAGGTGCATTTCTCCATGACACCGCGGCTACGGACCGTGACGTTCGGATTTTTCTGCATTTTGGAGAGATCATCCATGCCCCATGGCGCCAGCGGCCCCAGATAGAGCTGCTGTTTACCCTGAAAGCCCGGCGCGCCTGCTTCGATATGGTCGAGCACAGGACGATCATTATAATTAAAAAAATTGAAACGCCGAACTTTGAAAGGGCAGTTATTTGAGCAATACCGAGTACCGATGCAGCGATTATAGACCATTACGTTCAGGCCTTCGGTGTTATGCACTGTCGCGTTCACCGGACAGACTGTTTCGCAGGGTGCGTTTTCGCAATGCTGGCACATCATTGGCTGCATCACCATTTCCGGATCCTCGTCCAGATGTGGATTCGATTTGTCTCCGTCTGCACTTGCAAAATAACGATCAACTCGCATCCAATGCATTTCGCGGCTGTTATTGACCTGTTCTTTGCCGACTATCGGTATGTTGTTTTCGGATTGGCAGGCTACAACACAGGCCGAGCAGCCCGTGCAGGTGTTCAGATCGACGACCATGGCCCATTGACTCGGACCATTTAACGGCGGATGAGAATAGAGCGAAATGTTGGGCGGAATATGGGCATCCATCCACATCAACTTCGCAAACGCAGGATTTTGCTGGTATTCGCCCACAGTACCTTCACGGACCAGCGCACGGCCTTCCATGCTGTAATGCTCTTGTGTCTGGACAAGCTGATGCCCTTTCTTCTGCACAAGCCTGACCATGGCGCCGGTAGCGAAATAGGGGGCGTCAAAAGTTCTTAGAAGGTTGGCATTGAAACCTGTTCCCTGTCCTACTTTGCCGACCCGTGTGCGGCCATAACCTAGCGGCAGAGTGAGCGAAAAATCAGCATGTCCCGGCGCAATCATGACAGCAGCCTGCAGCTTACGCGAACCCAGCCCTATTTCTATGATATCACCGCTGCCTACCTGGAGCGCCCTGGCAGTGCCTTGACTGATCAACACAGCATTATCCCAGGTTAGCTTTGTCATGGGATCAGGCAATTCCTGCAGCCAGGCATTATTTGTATATCTGCCATCAAGAACCTTGTTGTCCGCCGGGAACACGATTTCGATAGAGCTGGGGTTAACTGGTCCCGCTAAACTCTGGCCCGAACGCAGCAATTGCGGCAGACTATTAACATTAAATTCAACTTTCGCCCGTTGATATTCACTGTCCGGAGCGAACCCGTTCCGTAGAAAGTTTGTCCAGGCTGCTTCGAAATCAGAGTTTTTAACAAACGCCTTGAAAGTCTCCCGAACAGCCTCAACACCGCCCGGCAAGCCTGCAAGCCTGGCCAAAATATCAATCTGGGAGAGACCGCCAAACAAGGGCAGGATCATCGGCTGAATTGGAAGGTGAGTTCCATCCGT
>JAFAXJ010000231.1 GCA_019241095.1 Verrucomicrobiota bacterium
TCTCCACTTTGCCAGTCACACGATCATCGAATCGAACCCCTAAAGCCAAAAGCAGGTCGGACTCGTTCACTGCGCAATTGGCGTACACTGTGCCGTGCATTCCTAACCACTTTAGGGACAAAGCATGGTTTTCAGGAAATCCGCCAATACCCATTAGAGTCGTAGCAACCGGAATCTGCGTGCGTTCGGCGAACTCCAAAAGCTCCGTCGTCGCGTCAGCCGAGATAATCCCGCCGCCAGCATAAATCATTGGCTTTTTGGAAGACTTAATCAGGCCGATCACCTCGTTGAGCGCCACCGGATCTGCTTTCGGAGGCAATTGATAGCCGCGCAGGGTTAACTCATGCGGAAATACGGGCTGGCTCAGCTGGTTCTGGATGTTTTTTGGGATATCGATTACTACCGGCCCCAGACGGCCCGTTTGAGCGATGTGGAAAGCTTCTTTCACGATTCTTGGGATCTCGTGAATGTCCATCACCAGATAGCTATGTTTGACTACCGGAAGACTCATCCCGAACACGTCAGTTTCCTGGAAAGCGCCCCTGCCAATCATCTCCTGCGGCACTTGTCCAGTGATGGCGACCAAAGGAATTGAATCCATGTAGGCGTCTGCAATTCCGGTCATCAGATTCGTGGCGCCTGGTCCCGAAGTAGCCATACAAACGCCCGCCTTTCCGGTTGCGCGGGCATAACCTTCCGCGGCAAAAACTCCGCCCTGTTCGTGTCTAGGCAGAATCGTTCTTATTTTTTTGGACCGGGTAAGAGCCTGATGAATCGGCATGCTTGCGCCTCCCGGATAAGCAAAGATTACCTCTACTCCCTCACGCTCCAGTGCCGATACAAGTATTTCGGCGCCGTTCATCGGTTCACCCCGGTCAGGGGTCTGACGCGTTTTGGCCGGACTAGTGATGGTAGAGTTGTTCATGCGCGGATCTTGGATTATAACGGAGAGAGCAAAAGGATCAAGGCAGGGTATTGCATTGGTACTCTTCCGGTAAGGTGGGACCTCCGGGCTGATTCTGGGAAAGGCCGATTGCCTGGGCTCTTAACTTTGACCCAAACCTCTCCCGGTCCTTGATCGGAACGATAAGGATCCGCTTTTCCCGTTACGGCTCGGCAGGGGCTTCGCCCTCCCGGCTCTTGGATGGCGACTTCTGAATCTTCTCAGCTCACTTTCCTATTGCCAACCCTAAGCACCCGAACGTGGTTCAAGAGCATGAAGACTCGAAGAGAAGTGATCAAGACTGTGGCGCTGGCGGGAACGCTAGCGATAGCGCCCTCTTTGGTTCAGGCGCAAAACTCAGGCGCAACAATTGACACATCTGTATATCCATTAAAGGTTCCACCGCTGGGCTACCCATTCGATGCGCTCGAACCCTATATCGATGCTCGAACCATGGAACTCCATCATGATAAACATAACGGCGCTTACGTCGATAATTTGAACAAAGCCGTCGCACAGGGACCCGATCCGATTCAAAAGATGACCGTCGAAGAACTTCTTCGGAACCTCGATTCGATTCCGGAGAACATTCGCACAGCTGTCAGGAATAACGGGGGCGGCCAGTACAATCACTCTTTCTTCTGGAAGCTGCTAAAGAAAAACAACGGTGCGCAGCCTTCGGGCGATCTTGCGAAGGCAGTCGACCAAACCTTTGGGAGTTACTCGACTTTCCAGGATAAACTATCTGAGGCAGCTATAAAGCTATTCGGCAGTGGCTGGGCATGGTTAGTTCTCGATGGAGACAAATTAGAGATCACAACAACCCCCAATCAGGACGCAGTGATTTCACGTCTCACCAAGAAAGAACACCCAATTATCGGAATCGATGTATGGGAACATGCATACTACCTTAAATACCAAAATCGACGGGCAGAATATGTGAAGGCGTTCTGGAACGTAATCAACTGGGATTACGCATCTGAACAGTACGCCGCCGCTGGCAAAGCCGCATAACTCTAATTGAAATTCATCGTAGCGCAAAGTACTACCAGGGAGCTAGGCCAGCTCTACTGTTAAGATATCAGCTTCGACCTACCTCCCCTTCCCGCTTCATCTGCTCAACCCATCCGATCAACTGCCGACCTCAAATTAGTCAACTGCCCAACTACCTCCATGCGCTGAACCCGCTCCTTCCACCCGAGCGCTCCACGAAGCTGAAAGCTCACCTGCTAGCTGGTTAAACCTTTATTCGATTTAATCCGCAGTAAGTTGATGCGGTGCGCAGCACAGAGGGTCCGGTCCTGATCCTGGCGGGAGCTGGCACCGGCAGAACAAGGGTCATTACCGCGCGCATTGCTTACTTGCTGCAACAAGGAGTGTCACTGGAGTCGATCCTGGCGGTCACTTTCACCAAAAAACTGCAAGGGAAATGCGGAACCGAGTCGGAGGCCCGGTAGAACGCTCTGATATAAGAAAGATAACCATCTCTACCTTTCATGCCCTCTGTGTAAGAATATTGAGGCAAGATATCGAGCGACCAGGTTAAAAGGATATTCTCAATCTATGATGAAGCCGATCAGCTCGGTCTGATTAAAAAGATTATACAGCGACTTGCTGCGAAAAATGAGAAGCTCGACGCC
>JAFAXJ010000350.1 GCA_019241095.1 Verrucomicrobiota bacterium
AGTTCGTCGAGTTCGATTTCATCGCTCCGGAACTGTGCAACAACGCGGCCTTGCGCGAGCACCGTCAAATCGTCAGCCACTGAGAGCGCATGGTGAAAGTTGTGGGTGATCAGGATAACCGCTTGGCCGTGGTCCCGGGCAAGTGCGATGTGGTCGAGGACTCTCGCGGCCTGGCGCACAGCAAGAGCCGAAGTGGGTTCATCCAAGATCAAAAGCGACGAGCCGAAGAACATCGCGCGCGCGATTGCCAGCGATTGGCGTTCGCCTCCAGAGATATTCAGGCCGCGTTCATTGAAGCTGCGTTCCCAGCGTACTCCGAGTTGGTGAAAGGCCGAGCGAGTCACTTGTTCGGCCCGCCTGAGGTCCAACAATCGAAAAGGGCCGTAACCATGCTGGGGCTCTCGTCCGAGCACGACATTGCGGGTGATCGAGAGAAGCTCGCAAACGGCCAAGTCCTGAAACACGGTGGCGATCCCCAACTGCCGTGCCTGTGCCGGATTTCTGAAAGTCACCGGCTTACCCCGAAAGCGCATCTCGCCTCTATCGGGAGGGAAGACCCCGGAAAGAATTTTGATCAGCGTGGACTTGCCAGCGCCATTATCGCCAAGCAGCGCTAGGATGCGTCCCGCATATGCCTGCAGTGAGACATCGACTAGCGCCGTCGTCGGTCCGAACGCTTTGGATACCTCGACAGCCTCGATAATCGGTACGGCGGATTTTGGGATAGGCTCGATCCGTCGAGGCCACGTTTTGATTTCATGCGGGGTGCGGACTTCGGAACGATCACTTGCCTGATATGGTGTATGCGCAATCGCGCTCACCGTCTGGTTGCCTTCCGCCGCGACAGCGCGAGAACCCCGATTCTGTGTTCGATCTTTTTCAGCATCAGGCGATGAGATAGCAGTGATTGCGGCATCCGCGGCTTCGCTGCCGCGATAAAAGCCGCGAAACGGCCGCGATCGCGCCATCCGTCGCGCGACGTCAGTATTGAGAATGACCGCTGCGACAACGATCAACCCGGTAAGAGTTCGAAAGAAGTGCCCAGGCGCACCAGCCAGAACCAGCCCGACTTGGATCATGCCGAAGGTTATAGCGCCCAGAACCGTCCCGAGGACGCTTCCGTACCCGCCCGAGAGCAGCGTGCCTCCAATAACGGTGACAGCCACAGCTTGCAGCTCCATTCCTTCTCCGCGGAGCGCGTCCACAGATGAGAACCGTGCGACCTGGATCACACCCACCAACCCGGCGAGCGCTGAGGTGAGGGCAAACAACACGATGGTGGTTTGATCGACAGGAACGCCTAAATTGCGCGCGGCCGGCTCATTCTGGCCACGCGCCTGCACCCAATTGCCAAATCTGGTCCGGAACAGCAGACATGTCCCAAGGGCACCGATCACAAAGAACCAGAGCATCGACATACGGAATCCGCTGAGGAGCGGACCAGCCATAATGCCTTTGAACCCCATCGGAATCGCCACTGTCATCGGGAATCCGCCAGTGAGAGCGATAAGAACGCCGCGCCAGATAAGCATTGTCCCGAGCGTTACGACAAAGGAATGAATTCGGAAGCGGACCACAATGGCTCCGTTGACAATCCCAAGTAGAGCCCCGGTCGCCACAGCCGTTGGCGCTGCTAACAAGGGCGGTAATTTAAAATCGCGCATCAGCACGACGACGATATACGAGGTGAGTCCGAGCACCGCTCCGACTGAGAGGTCAAAGTGGCCGCCTATCATCAACAGGCTCACGCCGATGCTGAGGATGCCGAGTTCGGCAGCGACAGACATCAAACTGATCCAGGTCTCCTTTGTTGGGAAGAGATGTGGACTCAAAATCGAAAAGACGATTGAAAGAACGATTACGGCCGCAAGCGCGGTTGTCTCGGGGCGCAACAAAAAACCTCGGACCGCCTCCCCGAAGAGAACCATCGGGGAGGGTGGGGCAGCTCTCGGGCTGGGTGCGGGACCTGTTGTCATTCCCGGCCCATATTACGGTGAGACAAAGGAAAAGTCCGAAAAATGGAAAACATAGAGGCTGACCTCTACATTAGTTTGTTATCGGTAGCCCTGCTGCACGAGTCTAGCAACCTGTTCAACATTGGACTTGTCTACAATTGTTGGGCCGGTCAGGAAGTAGTTAGCTTGGATTAACCCATATCTGATGAAATGAGTCAACAGGAGGACTGGCATGTACCCGCGCCAAAACTGCTGCTGATCTATAGTAAAAGCCTGCTTACCGTCCCGGATTGCATCAAGTGACTGAGCCACGATGTCGTAACCGGTCAGGATCAGATCATCCCGGTGACTATCAGCTTTGGCCGCCAAAAACCCATCAATCACATCGCAAACACTGGTGGCAGCAGCGGTATCGGGATGAGCACGCAGGAAGTTGAAAATCGCTTCTGACTGCTGGCCGGGATCCATTGTGAGTTCTAAGAAGTCGGCTTGAATTCCGGCGGCTTTCAATGTTTCAATCTCGGCATCGGCTCGCCTCCGGCAGTTGGCATCACCCGGTTGCTGGTCTCCTACGAGGACACGTCCCTTGACACCCATTGCAATGAGCCGTTGGGCAGTGAGACGTCCGGCAGCCCCTTCATCGGAACCGGTACGACAAAGAAAAAAATCATTTGGGTCGCGCACACAGGATCCGGGTGGAGGAGATGCCGCGCTGCCAAAAGCGATTCCCGCTGCCTTGGCCCGGGCGGCAACCTCTGCGTAAGCCGAATCTTCGGCGAACACGCAGACCGCGATGCCATCGGCCTTGGCAGCAATAGCCTCTTCAATCTTCTGGATCTGGTTGGGTATGGTGAGCTGATCGGGGTAGATGTAAGTGACTTTCACGCCGAGGTCTTTCCCTGCTTCGGCCGCGCCCCGGGCTAGATAACCGTGGAAACCTGTCGGCGCGGAACACCCGACGAAGTAGATTGAGATGTCGCGCGCCAAAGTCGCGCAAGTCAGAGCCAGCATGGCTGCAGCCACGACTAGGCCAGAGGGTATTTTCATAGGCTAGGTGATATTGTTTCAGTTTGAGGTCGATAGCTATGACCCTAATGCCCTAGTGATAAGCCCCCCAGAGAAGCCAGCGTCTGCGAATTGAAGGGTACGCCCCTTAAAAACAGGCAAGGCCGAAGAGAAGGTTTCCACTATGTGAGGGGGATACATAGCGCAAAATGATCCTCAGTCGCGCTTTTGTAAGCTTGTCCGAGATCAAATCCGAGTTTATTTTGTAAATCGTTTTACCTCTCCGATCAAGTCTTTTTCTGTGGTGAAAATCCGACATGCGACCATCGCCGACGTGGCCCGCGCGGCTGGCGTCTCCAACGCGGCTGTTTCCCGGTACCTGAATCACACTCTAAAACTTCCGGCGGAGACGGGAAGCCGCATCGACAGGGCAGTTCTCAAACTGAAATATCGCCCCAATCGCAGTGCGCGAGGCCTGAAAAGGGGAAGGACAGACGCTCTTGGGCTGGTTGTGCCGGATGTCGCGAATCCCTTTTACGGGGCATTGGCCAGCTATGTCGAACTGGAAGCCGAAGCTGCCGGGTTCAGTCTAACTCTTTACAGTTCTCGTAATCGAGTGGAGCGTGAGCTGCTCTTGCTCGAGCAACAAGCCTCAAGGCCGGTGGACGGGTTGATTTTTCTTACCAACCATGGAGGAAATGGCCTGCTGAGCGGCAAGATCAATGCGCAAGACCGAATCGTTGTCTTAGATGAAGACGTTCCCTCCACGGTCGTACCAAAGGTCTTTGTGGATAATGAGCGGGGAGGGTACGAGGCGACGCGCTATTTACTTGAAATGGGCCATAGACAAATCGCGCATGTTACCGGCCCAAAGAATCTCTTGAGTGTACGCGAGCGCTGCGCCGGGTACAAACGTGCTCTGCGAGAAGCAGGAATCGAACTGAATCGATCATTGATCATGTACGATTCCTACACGCCCCAGTGCGGCCGCGCCGCAGTCGACACATTTTTCCGGCAAAGGCAAGTCCCGACTGCGATCTTCGCCAGCAGCGACTATCTCGTCGTGGGGATTTTAGAGTCATTGCGCGATCTAAACGTTACCGTGCCGACTGAGGTTTCGGTAATCGGTTTTGACGATCTGATATTTACTAGACTGTTAGACCCTCCGGTTACGACTGTTCGACAACCGATCGCTGAACTGGCAGGGGTTGGAGTACATTTACTCCTGGACTGTATGAACGGCGTCAGCCATCGCGCGGAAGTCATTCGCCTGCCGGTGGAATTAATCAAGCGGTCCTCGGTTTCGCATCCGGCGCGCCAAACTTCAAGGCTAGAGTCTCCCGTTCGCTCGCTTCGTAGTTCCAAGAAAAAGACGTTACCAGCATGAAAAATCCCCTACCCAAACAGACTTCCACAACCACAGTCGTTATTCACGAAGACGATTTAGGAATGTGTCACGGCGCCAATGCCGCGTTTGTTGAATTGACCGGGCTTGGGGTCTGCACTTCCGGGTCGGTAATGGTGCCGTGCCCTTGGTTTTCCGAAATTGTGGATCTCAGGGCGGGGCACCCGTACGATGTGGGAGTTCATCTGACGCTCAATAGCGAAAAGAGATACTATCGTTGGCGCCCTATCGCGGCGCGAAGCAAGTGCGGAGGGCTGGTGGATAATGAGGGTTTCTTCCACGCATCGGTGCCCCCGACGCGAGCATCGGCGGATCGCAGGGCAGTCGAAGACGAGCTGCGGGCCCAAATTGAATGCGCGTTGGCTGCGAGATTAAGCCCAACTCATCTTGATGCGCATATGGGATGCGCGTATACGCCTGAGTTTGTCGACATCTATCTCGACTTGGCCGCGGAGTATCAGATTGCGGCCATGTTGCCGAAGAGTTTTTTCAACTTTGATCCGGCGGCAAACTGGGGCGAATACAATCCTGAGGAATGCAATGGCAAGCTATCAGATCTGGATCTGAGTTGGGCAGTTCAGTTTGATGCGGTTATCGAAACGCCCTGGCGCGATCTCTCAGGCCTTGAGGAACGATACGAGCGTTTTTTTCGACGACTCCAAGTAGGCAGGAATTTCCTTGCGCTTCACTTCAATACTCCTGGGGAGATCGAATTGATCGATTCAGCGGAAGGTGCCCGAACAAGAATCGCTGAATACGAATATTTTCGGACCGCCAGGATAGGTGAACGCTTTCAGAACTTAGGCGTGACCCCGGTGCCTTTTTTCGGTAACACAGAAGTAGATTGACCCGATGATCAAGAAGAAGCTCAAATTCGGTCTTATTGGGGCGGGTTTCATTGGACGAACTCACGCGTTCGCTCTTCAGGCTGCAGGCCGGGTATTCCCAGATCTAGAATATTTTCCTGTTGCGCACATGCTCTGCGAACTCACTCCAGCTTTGGCTGAGAAGGCTGCGAGAAGGCTAGGATTTGAGGAGGCAACTGACGACTGGCGAAAGCTGGTTGATGCCGTTGATGCCATCGTATTAGCGACCCCGAGTCAACTTCATCGAGAGATCGCCTTGTACGCCTTTGCTTCGGACAAGCATCTTTTATGCGAAAAGCCGGTGGGATTGAACACCCAAGAAGTTGAGCAAATCCGGGCCGCTGCCAAGCGATCAAAGTCCTGCCACGCCGTGGGATTCACCTATGCACGTGCTCCGATGGTTATATTTGCCAAGCGGATGGTAGAGGAGGGGAAACTGGGAAGATTGCTCCATTTTTCCGGACGGCACGACGAGGATTACCTTGCTGACCCAAGCGGCGCCTTTACTTGGCGGCAAGAATCCAAGGTGGCGGGTCAGTTCGGCGTTTTAGGCGATCTTGGGTACCATATTCTGTGCATTGGCCGAATGTTATGCGGAGAAGTTAGCAGGGTGTGCGGGCTTGCCGAGACGTTCCATTCGGAGCGTAAGGATGCCGGCGGTGTGCTGCGAACTGTGGAGAACGAAGACTATGCAGCATTCGTCGCGCGCTTCACTGCTGGTAGCGTAGGCAATTTCGAAAGCAGTCGGGTTGCGCGCGGATCCAAGCAGAACCTCAGCTTCGAGCTGGTCGGTGAAGCCGGGGCGATTCGATTCGGCGCCGAGCGTCTAAACGAACTGCAATTTTATTCAGCAGGAGATGACTCATCGAGCGAGGGCTTTCGAAATATTTTGATCAACGCTGCACACAAACCTTACGATTCCTTCATTCCAGCGCCTGGTCACGGTCTTGGATTCAATGATCTCAAAACGATCGAAATTGGACAATTCGTGAGCGCTATTGCTGAGCAGCGGGCCTGTCTGCCCGATCTGGATGATGCATATGCTATCTCCAGGATCTGTGAAGCCGTACTTCAGTCGAATGCCGAACAGCGATGGGTCACGTTAACGTAGGTGCTCTCAGAATCTCATCCCAGTTAATTCCACGTTCGGCCGGCAGCGTTATGGACAATTTCACTTTTTGGGAGGTGCTTATTTACCCAGATCAACGGTTCTTAGAAAGTTGAGATTGGCCTTAGCATCCGCAAGCGACGAAGTTGGACCAGCCGGATCACAGTCTTGCTCAACTGTCGCCCAGCCCGAAAAACCCTTTTCCTGCAACGCCTCCCGCAGACTCGCAAAATCGACTGCTCCCGTTCCGAGGTTGCAGAAAAGCCCTTGCGCGCAAGCATCATAGAAACCGATGCGCTTTCCAATGATACGGTCTTTCACATCTGGATCGATATCTTTTAGATGCAAATAGGATACTCGCTCCGCATAGCGGAGATAGAATGCGACAGGATCGAAACCTGCATAGACACTGTGCCCCGTGTCGAGACAGACCTTGAGAACCGAGGAATCAATATGTTCGAGGATTCGTTCAAGTTCGTCTTCAAATTCGACGTAACCTCCAGCGTGAGCGTGGATGCTCGTTGTCAGTCCGAATTCCTCCGACGCCATTTTCGCAACTGTACGCAATCTATCGCTAAAGGCCTTCAAAGTTTGTCCCGTAAGACGCTCGGCCTCTTGGCTGCGACCCGCCGTTAGTTCGCGATCTGGAGAAATAGAGTCTATCAGGACGATCAGCTTGGCACCATGTGCCTTCAGCGCTCGGCAGGTGCGCACGGCAGAATCCTGCACCTCCTCCCACCGTGCCGGATCGTGGAACGGGCTGAACACAACGCCCCCGATAAGAGAAAGGCGACGCTCAGCTAAGGCCGAAGCGAGAATCGCTGGGTCCTCGGGCATGAAACCCACTGGACCAAGCTCGGTCCCGCTATAGCCGGCTTCTTTC
>JAFAXJ010000035.1 GCA_019241095.1 Verrucomicrobiota bacterium
TAAAGAACTCGGCTGCTCAAAAATAATGTGAAACGATATGCAAGGTAGTTTGCGGGCTTGATCACAAATGAATTGATCTGCCCGTCTCGAATGTCCGCAGCAACTTGCCACTCATCATCCTGAGGCGATATCAATGTTCCCAGGACAAGGACCAGAACAAAGTAAAAGACGATTGAGGCGTAATTATAATCACCGATGCCTTTCCCTCTGCTCTCAAATATCGAGCGCCAGACAAAAATGGTTCCAATTAGGGGACAAAGCTCGAAGATAGCGCGCAGCAAAAAATTCCAACGATAAATCACGTTGTTCTGCAGCCCGACGTCGAAGACTTTCACGTACTTCCGAACGACATCCATGTGAAAAAAAGCCCGGCAAAATGCCGGACTTCAACAATCGCGGATCCTGATGATTAGTAGATCTTGATGTACGCCTTTTCTCGAAGGCCATCCAGCCATTTCTGAGTAGCCTTTTGACGTTGTACCTGTTCTAGCTTCTTTTGGATACCATCCCGGACATCATTGAGAGGTATGAAATTGGAAGTTTTTTTTGCATCACAGAACAGAATGTAAAAAGAATCTCCTACCTGAACGACTTGGCTTGTCTGCCCAGGAGAAAGCGAGAAAGCGGTTCCAGTCAATTGCTGGTTTAAAGTTTTCTGGTCAACCCATCCCCAATCTCCACCGGCCTGTGCGGTACCGTCCATCGAGTAAGTCTTAGCCATCGCGGCGAAATCAGCCCCGTCCTTTATCTTTTGCCTGATCTCCTCTGCCATTTTCCGAGTTGAATCGCTAGAGTTTGCGTCAAGCGGATCGGAATTGAGGACAATCATGCGCAATTTGACCTGCTCAGGAGTTACAAACTGCGGCTTATTCGCCTCATAATATGCTTGAATCTGTTGCGGTGAGGCTCCGAAATTGCCTTTCACGTTGCTTTGCCTCATCGCTTGCACAATAACCTTATCTCGTTGCATTTCACGGAACCGATTCATTGTGAATCCTTGCGCGTTCAGAGTGCGGATAAAAGCCTGTCGATCACCCGCAAATTCCTCTTTGATGATGGTCTGAATCTGGTCATCAACGACATATTCCGGAATGTTGAACTTCTTTTTACGGAAATCCTGCAAGATAAGCTGCCGATCGATTAAATCACTCAAAGCTGCTAATCGCGCTTCCTTGATTTTATCAATGAGCTCTTGCCCTGTATATTGCTGACGCAACGAGCGCTCTTCCGGACCAGACACCTCTTCTACTTGGGAAAACGTGATTACATCCCCATTCACTACCGCCGCAACTCCATCGATTACCTCAGGTTCGGCGGCTTTAACGAACGGAGCTAAGCAGAAGAGCCCGATTAGACAAAAACAGATCTTTGATAACATGACGATTTATGCAAGTCGGCCAAGGAGCTGCAATATTTCGGTGAGATTATTTTCGGGATTTGTTGAAGTCAAGCGGGGAAACTTGTCTCCGATGAGCAGGTAATCTCCGCCTCGAGTGATCATTATCTTATTGTCTTTCACTTCCAGCGCAGTCACTTTGGCCTTGGCAGCCATGAGCCGAATCTGATTCAGCAAAAGCAGATTACGTACAGCCGCGGGCTGACGGCCGAATCGGTCTCGCCAATCTTTGGCGAGCTTTTGCAAAGCTTCTTTAGAATGCGCCTGTGCAAGGTTTCTGTAAGCCTGAATTCGCAATTCCGGTTGGGCGATGTAGTCAGCGGGCAGAAAGGCGGGAACGAGCTTTTCGCCAGAATTTATGAAATCTGCTTCGCTCGTGGAGATGAAATCTAATCGCGTTGAAATCTCAGCACGGCTTCGAGATCGTTTGCCTTTTAATTTCTCGATTGCTTGTTGCAGAAGCTGGCAATAGAGGTCAAATCCGACATTGATGATGTGCCCGCTCTGGGCAGTACCTAGAATGTTGCCGGCACCGCGTATCTCAAGATCACGCATAGCAACCTTAAATCCCGCTCCTAACCCGGAATACTGCTTAATCGCGTTAATGCGGCGGCGCGCCGCACCGACAGTCATCATCTCGCGGGGTAGAAGAAGGTATGCATAGGCCTTATGCTGAGCCCGGCCGACTCTGCCCCGCAACTGGTAAAGATCAGCTAACCCGAACCGATCGGCTCGATCGATAATGATTGTATTTGCGTTTGGTATGTCCAGACCGCTCTCGATGATCGTTGTGGAGACCAGTACGTCGATATCTCCGTCCACGAAGTTCTGCATGATCTCCTCGAGCTGGTCCTCTTCCATCT
>JAFAXJ010000196.1 GCA_019241095.1 Verrucomicrobiota bacterium
TAAGGTTGTCCATCCAATAATCACTCCAAGGTTTTTCTCCCGCAGATCCACCTTCCCGAAACATAAGGAACTTTGGACTTGTGATCTACCTCATTGACTCTCTTCATCTGAAAAAAACTCACATAACAGCGGTGGCGATGATCGAGACCGGCGTTGACGAATTAACCCTTATCGATTGCGGGCCGGAAACTGTATTCGATTCAGTTGTTACGGCCATTCGGAACCTGGGGTTTCGGCCCGAACACGTGCGCCATTTATTGTTGACCCATGTTCATCTAGATCACGCAGGAGGAGCTTGGAAATGGGCTCACCAGTTTGGGACCAGGATTTATCTTCACCCCAAAGGGCTGCCACACTTGGCCGATCCTTCCGTGCTTATAGCCAGCGCGACCCGAATTTACGGAACCCGAATGGATGCTCTCTGGGGCAAAGTCGGCGCAACGCCCAGAGGTCAACTCGTTCCTGTTGATGACGGCGCCGAATTGCATCTAGGAAAAGAAACCTTCCAGGTGGTTTACACTCCCGGTCACGCTGAACATCACAATGCTTATTGGCTGCCTTCCGAAAACGCGATCTTCGCGGGAGATATCGCTGGAGTTGCGTTGGATGAGGGACCCGTGATCCCGCCCTTGCCGCCTCCCGATATTCACTTGGAAAAGTGGAAGGCTTCTCTAGACAAAATTCGTCAACTCAACCCCGGCTGTATCTACATTACCCATTTTGGATTGTTGAAACGGTCTCTGATTGCCTTGGATGAACTGCAGGAGCGTTTGGATTGCTGGGCGGAATGGATTAAACCACGGCTCGAAAACCTTGATCTGGAGAACGAATTCGAAACCTTAGTCAAAGGTGATCTCCAGAACGCTGGCCTTGGACCCGCGGCAATCAGAGCCTATGAACAAGCGAATCCGCTCTTCATGAGCGTAGCGGGTCTCACCCGATACTGGCGGAAGAAGATCGGGTGAAGACTCCAGTGAATCTCAGGGCTGGCTATGCAGGTCGGGTGTGTTCCGAGCGTAGTCCAGTATCTTCATGACTCCAAAAACAAGAAGGGCAGGTTTAATGAGCTTTAGCAAGAGGCGAACAAGAACGCCCAAAAACCAGGTTATCGGAAAAAAGCTTAGTAAGAACCCTGACCCCAACGCGATCGCAACGGACCTCCACGGTTCCGCACGAACTTCATCCTCAACCTTTTTCCACGTCTCATTTACATTCGTTTCCGTATCCATAGTATTACGCTACGCTAACGAGACGTTTTTTGCTCTATCAACTGAAGATTTTCTGTCATTAAGGCGAGAAAGCGCCTGCCTTTTACCTTCCTCTTGCAAGATATGACGTGCCAGCAAAGGGGCGCCGGTCGCCATTCTCATTGGAAACAAGGGAGTGCGAGAAAATGTGAGGCAATTTTAGTCAAAGAAAATGGGTGCATTCTCGCAACACTCCTTTAATGCCCATCGCGATGGTTGCTTCGTACGAGCGTGAGCCGGAACTCGACACGGAACATTTAGCGGGAAAGTGCGTCGGGGGCAAATGTTGACCGTTCCCTTCTCGATTCTGCAAGGATCCAGTCCGTAATCACATCCCAGTTGACCCTCGATAGTTTGATTGCCGACTCTCTCGTCTGGATCTTTCTTTCGAAATATACTCTGAGCTGATTGCTAAAAGCATTACAGGCTCCGCCCTGTTTCGGAGATAAAAAATGGTTATCAGCTCCGCCTGCGGCATCCGCGCTTGCGGCATCTCCGTTCGCGGCATCTCCATTCCGGTTGTTAGCGGATTCCCTGTATGACCCGTATAGAATCGGATCCTCTTGGATCGCTCTTAAAATAACGCTGATAAGCGCCTGTCTACGTCTTGATTCCTGATTGTCACTCATTGCCCTCAGTAACTTCTGTTAGTCAATCGCACCCAGTTCGATCAAATTCCGCGATCCGGTTCTAAATGATAGGACTTTTTACAATAATTTTAGATAAACGCAAGAAGCTGAGGATTATTTAGCTATCATCAGGAAAGTACATTTTGCTGCGGCGTTGCGAAGCTGCTCTATGCAATACATGTCTACCACTTGGCTGCTGAATTGTGCGCTATTCAGAAGGCGTGGAGCGAAGCACTCAAGAGGAGTTAAAACAGAAGTCGGCATGCCAGCTGATTTGACCCTTTTCCTCGAATACCCAGAGCAACTTGGTACAAGCCGATCCCAAGATGCCTATCGACTGTTCTAAATGTTCTCTCAAACTCAAATGCCGCAAACCGTGCAGAACTGTTTTTCTCGCAATTTTGCCATTTCCTCCGGAGTTGTTTTGAAGACGCCATACTCTGTGATAAGAGCAGTAACCAAATGCCGGGGTGTCACGTCAAAAGCATGATTGAGAGCCGTGGTGCCTTCGGGCGTCAGTCGGATTTCGCAGAGCTCGCCTTCATTCGTGTGTCCGGAGATCGTGGTTACTTCGTCTGGTGAACGGCTCTCGATCGGAATACTCATGATTCCATCATCGATTGTCCAATCGACGGTGGAGAGAGGTAAAGCGACATAGAACGGGACCTGATTATCCCGTGCGGCCAAAGCTTTTAGATATGTACCGATCTTGTTGCAAACATCTCCGCTCCCAGTTGTTCGGTCGCTGCCTACAATGCAAAGGTCAACTTGTCCGTGTTGCATGAGGTGGCCTCCCGCGTTATCGACAATCACGGTGTGCGATACCCCGTGGTGGCCAAGTTCCCACGCGGTCAGTGATGCTCCCTGATTTCGCGGTCGGGTCTCATCGACCCAGACGTGAACCGGGATATCCGCGTCGAACGCCTTATATATTGGAGCCAGAGCAGTTCCCCAATCGACCGTTGCTAACCATCCGGCATTGCAATGGGTAAGCAGATTAATCGGCCGCGACCGCCCAGTCGCATCCCAGGCTTGTTTAATGAGCGAACGCCCATACTCTCCTATGGCAGAACAGTTCGAGACATCTTCATCGCAAATTTTTCCAGCTTCGGCGAAAGCCGCAGCCGCACGATCGCACGGTTGTACTGGGAGCAGCGCGGCCCTGATCCGATCGAGTGCCCATCGCAAATTCACCGCGGTTGGTCGGGATGCGAATAGCATTTTGTAGGATCGTTCTAACCCTTTATCGCTGGGATCATGGAGCATCCCAAGAGCAATGCCATAGCCGGCAGAAGCTCCAATAAGAGGCGCTCCGCGTACCACCATTTTGCGAATACCATCCGCAACATCCTCAGCCGAATGCCATTGAGTGATTACAAAGCGATGAGGCAGCACGGTCTGGTCGATGACGCTGACAGAGTTTTTATCATCATTAAGCCAGATGGTCCGATACAGTTGGCCGTCAACCTTCATTATCTGAATAGTCCTCTCATAACAAGAGCCTAGCCTTCGAGAATATTATTGCAGTCAGGCGCGCGGTGTCCAAACCTGTCGTCTCGATTTGTCGTTTAGTCGAAAGCCGGAACATCGAAAGAAACCACTTCATGAGTGCTCTGCAAAATTATCCTCGCATCACTCCGTTTCTCTGGTTCAACTCAAATGCAGAAGAGGCTGTCGACTTCTATCGCACCGTCTTCAAAAATTCGCGCTGTCTCGACGCGCTGCTAACTGTTGATGATAGCCGCGGGCCGAAGGGCAGCATGCTCAGTATTTCGTTCGAACTCGATGCCCAGAAGTTTACCTCGCTCACGGCGGTCCAATGTTCAAATTCACCGAAGCAATCTCATTTGTCGTGCGTTGCGACTCGCAGCAGATGTTGATCACTATTGGTCAACGCTCTCCAATGGAGCCAGCGAGGGTTAGTGCGGCTTAGCTTAAGTATAGTTTCGGCCTTTCCTGGCAGATCGTGCCTGCGCGCCTT
>JAFAXJ010000546.1 GCA_019241095.1 Verrucomicrobiota bacterium
TGAAAATCTTCCGCAATAAATTCGTCGCTTTGGCTTATGCTTGATTTTCGCGTCCTACCCGAGTCAGAAGTCGGTCGCCTTCCGCCAAACCCTCAGATCTGTAGGCACATCTGTCATCAAGTCGAACAACTCCGCCGGCTCGTCTCGCACGACAACGGAGCTTTGAGAGCGGCCTTCTGCCAATGGTAGAAGATCAGCGACCGATGCCCTTTTCAATGATAGGAAAAAAATATGATGAATTCCACACCGGTCAACCGAGTGGCGACATATGTGATTTCGCTACATCTGGGTTAAGCTTTCGTCCCAATGTCCGAGGGTGTCCGAATCGCGGAAAACCCCTTTTCTCCGTTGCCACGATTGATGCCAGGAACAAAGCGTAGCGAAGTCCCGAGCCCGTCGCTTGCCTCAATTGGTTGACTATACAGCATTGAATGCCATACTTTTTATACGGCAAACCACATGGTAAAGGTGACTTTTACAATCAATCCAGCGACTGCGGCGTCCCTGCGGGAGTTGGCGGAAGTGTGGGGGGTTACCGAAGTCGGAAGTGGTTCGCAGAGCTGTTCGGCAAGCTAAAGAGCAACATTTGCTGCAAACCCGCCCGCGGAAGCCGATCGACGTCTTAGAGCATTTGGAGCGTCATCCGAGTTTGTCTACCGCTGAAAAAAGAGCTCGCCTGGCTTCGAAACGACGGCTTCGGAAAGACTGGATCTAAGGGGAGCAAGTTGAGCGGCAGTGGTTCACCTCGACACAAACTGTCTGGCCGATATCCATTTGCCTAAGTCACGGGTTCGTTTTTGGCTGCTCGAAAGGGTGCGCCTGGGCGAAAGGGTGTCGTGTAGTGCGCTGGCCTGGGCAGAGTACTTGTGTGGTCAATTATCAAGAGAGGAGCGAGAACTCTCCTGGCAGCTTATCGAAGGTTCCCCCGCGCAGCTCGACAGCTCGCTTCGGCCAAAGGCATGTTCGTTTTAATTGATCTCCCTCGGCTCACATACAATCATGCATCCGGGTGTGGTTGGCTTCGTCAATCTTTTTTCGTTCCGAATGAGAATTTTGATCTCCTCGCACTTTTTCCATCCGAGCATTGGAGGCATCGAACACGTGGGTCTGGTGCTGGCCAACGAGTTTTCCTTAGCGGGCCACGAGGTAAGGGTTGTGACGACGACGAGAGAATCCGACAATGAAATTTTTCCATTCAAAGTCATCCGCCGGCCGTCTATCCCGCAGTTAGTGGAGCTCGTGCGCTGGTCCGAGGTGTTTGTCCACAACAATATCAGCCTGCGAACATGGTGGCCGCTCCTATTGGCTCGCCGTCCCTGGGTGATCGCGCATCATACCTGGATCGCGCGGACGGATTCTTCCCTCGGCCTCAGGGACCGGCTTAAGCATTGGCTGACACGCTTTGCCACCAATATCGCGGTCAGCAGATCGATCGCGCGCCAATTGACTGTTCCATCGGTCATCATCGATAACCCCTATCGCGACGACCTGTTTCAACGGGATCGTTTCGCGAAACGAGAGAATGACCTTATTTTTGTGGGCCGACTGGTTCGAGACAAGGGAGTCGATATTCTACTCTGCGCTTTGTCCCTTCTCCGGGATCGCAACGTTCGGCCCAAATTGACAATCGTCGGCCAAGGGCCTGAATTGCGCGAATTGCAGAGAGCGGTGGAAAAGCTTTGCCTGACTGGTCAGGTGACCTTCTTAGGCGCGAGGACTGGGAAGGCACTTGTTCAAGTGCTCAACTGCCATCGGGTGATCGTTGTGCCCTCTCGTTGGCAGGAACCATTCGGCCTGGTCGCGCTGGAAGGAATCGCGTGCGGCTGCCGGGCGATTGTAGCAAACAGCGGCGGGTTGCCGGAAGCGGCTGGTCCACAGGCGGTGGTGTTTGAGCATGAAAGAACGGTCGCCCTGGCTGCGGCGATTGAACATACTCTAAACGAGGACTTCGATTGGGAGAACTATTGGCGGTTGACCGAGGAACATTTGAGGCCATATCAGGCGAAAGAGGTGGCTAATCGGTATCTTCAAGTTCTGACGAATGCGTTTGCCGAACGGTAGGGCGAGGCTTCGTCCGAGCAGCGGTTTGTCTCGCCCGAGTCGGATTGGGTCGAGCATGACTGGAGAATTCAAGACAAGGATTTCTTTGCGGTCAGGCCCGGATTTGCCAGAAATGCGGGTCGTTTGTGACGACCGTTGCGCCGGCGACGAGCGCACAACTGGCAATCAGAAGATCGGTCAGGGGCAATACGGCTCCTCGCCGATCTAAGGTCCAAGCCAAGTCGGTCGCCTTCCGCCACACCCGCATATCCGTTGGCACATCCGTCATCAAGTCAAACAACTCCGACAGCTCGTCCCGTACGACAACGGAACGTATTCCTCGCAACACCTCGGCTCGAACAACTCCGCAGACAAGGAGTTGGCCACCTGAGAGCCTCGCCAGATGCCCGATAAGCCACCGCATTTGCCCCTCATCAAAATTTCGGTCCCGCCATTAGCGAAGCCGCTGAACCCCGCCGCGCCACCTTCAGCGCTATCAAACTGCCGAATAACCCTCGCTGGTCTGCGGCGTGGCCGTTAGGAGCTGGCTTCTTCAAAATGAGGGTCTTGGGAAGCCAAGCGGGACGCTTCGCCTACTTGACCGCGCGTCCCGGAACTGATTCGCTGGACCCGTAGTGGCTGCCATTTTATTGATCACTAACTACCCGTTGGACGGCCAACAGAGCATGTGGCGAGCTGCTGGTCTGATTGAGAGCGGCCTTCGTGCCAATGGTGTAGAAGTTCTGGTGGCCCAGCCGCAGCCCTTCTTTGGCCTTATTGGCAAGATTCTGCCTCGACTCGGAAAATGGCTGGCCTATTTAGACAAATATCTGCTCTTTCCGATCATCCTGATGTCGCGGGCTCGCCGGTGCCTGCTGGTGCACATCGTCGATCACTCGAATGCAGTCTATCTTTTCTGGCTTCGCTCCCAAAAGTCGATCGTGACCTGCAATGACTTGCTGGCGGTCCGCTCTGCGCGAGGTGAAATACCAGAACATAGGACCGGCTTCGGCGGTAAATTGCTCCAGAAATGGATTCGAGCCGGTTTACGACGCGCTACCCATATCGCGTGCATTTCGGAGGCCACAAGGCTTGATGTCCTTCGCCTGACGGGCAAGAGCGAGCAAGAGGTCTCCCGGATCTACCTTGGACTCGGGCCGGCCTTCGAAGCGGAGCTGGAGAGAAAACTTTCCAGTGGGGTCGTGCTCCCGCCCGCCCGGCGTCAAGGCGATCCCATCGTGTTACGCGAGCAATGCCGGTCGCGCGGGAGCGCGACCCTGCCGATTCCTTACATATTACACGTCGGGGGTAGCACTTGGTATAAGAACCGAGAGGGTGTGCTGAAGATTTATGTCGAGCTTCGCAGACGCCTTGGTCGCGAATCGCCGAACTTGATCCTGGTGGGACCGCCACTGGAATCTCCGATTCACGGGGTCTGCTTCCTGCAGAATATTACGGACGATCTTCTGGTGGAACTCTACCGGAACGCGGCGCTGCTATTGTTTCCCTCCTTGTACGAAGGATTCGGCTGGCCGGTGGTAGAGGCTAATGCTTGTGGTTGCCCCGCGCTAGCCAGCAGGATCGATTCCCTCGTGGAAGCGGGCGGAAATGCGGCGGTCTGGATTGAAGATCCACGAGACATCAATCAAGCTGCCGAACGTGTGATCGAGGCATTGCGTGACGATCCCGCCAAAAAGCAGAGCCGGCAGGAGGCAGGATTTCGGAACGCATGCCGGTTTTCATATCGGAACATGATTGCCCAATACCTGGAGCTGTACACCTCTATCCTGGGGCAATGAACCGATCGATTCTCCACTTGATTCGAACATTAGATCCGGAGCGAGGAGGTCCGGTCACATTTCTGAAACAGCTCTCGGCTGTCCACACAGCGATGGGAATGCAAGTCGCTATTCTGACGCTCGACCGCAACGATCCCGCCTGGCTGAAAGATCTGCGGGTGTCAGTCATCGAATGCGGCCCAACTTTTAGCAACTACGGTTACAATCCCCGGATAGAGGGTAAGCTGGCGGGGGTCGCGAGCTCGTTCAGTGCCTTGGTCGTTCACGGGCTTTGGCAATTT
>JAFAXJ010000645.1 GCA_019241095.1 Verrucomicrobiota bacterium
TGAGGCCGTTTCTCGCTGTCCAGATATGGGCTGTCTTGGCAATAGTGGTTGGAAATCTCGCGTTCGCATGTGCGGTTCTTACAATTTTCCTGCTACCGGCTTCCTCGAGGCAACATGTCTCGGAACAAGAGGTCCCACTGATTAGAAACGAAGAGGTAACCGTCGCGTGAATCGACTTGGAAAATTAGTATTCGGTGTTTTTGCAGCGTTTGGCATCGCGTGGACAGGGTTAGTTGCATATCCGATCCTTACCTTTGCAGGACTAAAACAAGCCACTGACGAAGCCAGCGGCGATCTTGTGCCTCCCCCAAAACCGGGAGTTGCGGAGCAGGGTTATCATGTATATGCCGCGAATGGGTGTGTTTACTGCCACTCGCAATATGTCAGAGATCCTGCGGAAGGCGCCGATATCGATCGGAAATGGGGCAAGCGGCGAACGGTGGCACGCGACTATATTTTCGACAGGCACGTATTTCTTGGAAACTCCAGATCAGGCGCCGATCTAACAAATTTGGGTGTACGGCAAACCGATGCTCAATGGTATTATCGCGAGCTTTACAGTCCGAGACTGGTTCACCCGGAAACTACCATGCCTGCTTACCGTTGGCTGTTTAGGACGCAGAAGATCTCGGGGCAAGCTTCTGATGACGCACTGAAGATCGAAGGACCTGAGTCTCCCGCTGCGGGCTTTGAAATCGTACCGACAGCTCAGGGGAAAGCTTTGGTGGCCTACCTGCTTTCGTTGAAGAGAGATTACCCGCTGCCTGAAGCGCCCGAACCGGCACAATGAGTTCACACCCGGATTATCGTTTCGACGAGCAAACCAATACTGAAATTGGAGGTGCATCACCTGTCGCTGGTGAATCTTTCGAACCGGGCGTAGAAACGAGTCCTTTGCCGAAATGGCTCATCTATGTCATTGGGTTGGGGATTTTCTGGGCCGGTGCATACCTTTTCTCTTTCAGCGGTGGTTTTCGCCCTGACGTTTTTGATTATCAGCCGCGATACGGGGCTGAGGTCGCTGTTTCTAAAGGTCCTCCCGACCCCAAAGTTGTGGGGAAAAGGCTTTTTTCTGCTAACTGCATCACCTGCCATCAAGCCAACGGAGAAGGGGTAGCTGGGCAGTTTCCACCTTTAGCTGGTTCTGAAATCGTTCTCGGAGATGCTACTAATCATCTGATCGCAATTGTTCTCAAAGGACTTCAAGGTCCTGTGCAGGTTAAAGGGCAGAATGTCAATAACGCGATGCAAGCGTGGGAAGGTCAGTATACTGACGAAGACTTGTCGGCTATCCTTACCTACATTCGTTCTGACTGGGGCAATAATGCTCCTCCGGTTTCAGCTGATGCGGTGAAGACCATGCGAGCACAATTGAAGGATCGTAAAGATCAATGGACGTGGCCAGAGATTCAACAAATGCCGCCCAAAAACATGGCGCAACCAGCGGCTGGCACAACGCCTCCGGCACCCTCTAAAGCTGTGCCTAACAGTGGATCGACTCCACCCTCGCCGGCGCCCTCCGGCGGCGCATCATCATGACAATACTACGAAAGTGCCCTATCTTGGTTCTAGCCGTGAAAAGAGTAGTTCGCCCCGCGATCGTCTTGGCTGGATTCATGATAGCGGTTCTTGTTCTGGGCACTGTTACTTCGAGTGCGGCTGAGCGCACATCCAATCTCTGGTGGATGCCTGAAGTTGCGACGAAAAGTGGAAAGCAAATCGATCAGCTTATCCATTTTATTTATTACCTCACAGGAATCGTTTTCGTACTGACTCAGGTCGTTTACGTCTATTTTTTGATCAAATACCGATCCAGGCGCGGTGTCCGAGCTACTTACAGCCACGGTAATAACAGGCTGGAATTAATCTGGACCGTAATTCCCGCTGCGATCTTCATTGGGTTGTGGGGTTACAGCAATCACCTTTGGTGGAATGTCATTCATGCCGAGCCACCTGCGGACTCATTGGAAGTAGCGGTAACAGCTTACCAGTTTGGGTTCAGCTTCCAATACGGTGGAGCGGATGGAAAGCTTGGTCGTTCAAACGTCAATTTGATTGGAAACAATAACCTGTTCGGCAACGATCCAAACGACCCTCTTACTCGGGACAATTTTCAGTCAGGAATACTTGAGCTGCCGGTCGACCGTCCGGTCCGCTTACGCTTGAACTCAAAGGATGTAATCCACGCCTTTTATGTTCCGCAATTTCGGGTTTACCAGGATATTATTCCTGGACGCACGATCGATTGGGTTTGGTTCATCCCAACACAGATTGGATCCTACCAACTGGCCTGCAACCAGCTTTGCGGATCGGGGCACTACAATATGAAAGCGCAAATTGAGGTAGTCTCAAAGCAGGAGTTCGACAAATGGTACAAAGAAAAATCTGCTCCTAGTAATAAAGCGCTTGCTGCAAGATAGAACGGCTTAGGATCGAGAGGAAAAAGTTATGGCACAAACCCTTATTCATGCGGCCCCAGCAGAGGTGCATTCGGCTCACGCGCACCATCCGGAGCTCAGCTTCTTCCGAAAATATATCTGGTCGGAAGATCACAAGACGATCGGTTTGCAGTACCTTTTCACGAGCTTGTTTTTCTTGCTTGTCGGGGGATTGCTGGCCATGGGTGTCAGGTACCAGTTGGCTTTTCCTAATGTTCCTGTTCCAATCATAGGCGGCCTATTGCCAAGATGGCTCGTTCAGGAGTCGGGAGCAATTGCTCCGGCCGGTTACAATGCACTTTTTACCATGCACGCAACCGTGATGGTTTTCCTTGTGATTATGCCGTTATTGATAGGTGTTTTCGGCAATTTTCTTATCCCCCTGCAGATCGGTGCGCCCGATATGGCTTTCCCGTTTTTTAACGCCTTGTCTTATTGGCTTTTTTTGCTCTCCGGACTCGTTATCCTCTCTAGTTTCTTTACGGGGTCATCCCCAGCAGCGTCTGGCTGGACCTCCTACGCGCCTCTGTCGTCCCACGGCGCTTACAGCGGCGCCCAACTTGGTCAGAGCCTCTGGTGTGTAGGTCTCTTCGTGAATGGCTTGGCTTCCATTGCAGGGGCGATGAACTATATCACGACAATTATCAATATGCGTGCACCGGGGATGAGGATGTTCCGGTTACCTCTTCCTATTTGGGCCCTTTTTGTTACGGCTTTTCTACTTCTGTTAGCAGTGCCCGTGTTGTCCGCAGCTGCGGCGATGCTATTCTTCGACCTGAACTTCGGAACGAGCTTCTTTTCAGCGAGCAGCTACGGCCAGCCACTGCTATGGCAGCACCTATTCTGGTTTTTTGGCCACCCGGAAGTTTACATTATGATCCTGCCGGCGATGGGCTTGGCATCCGAAATTCTGGCTGTCTTTTCCCGCAAACCGATTTTTGGCTACAAGGCAATGGTGTTTGCCCTGATCGCGATCGGAGTTCTGGGGTTCATCGTTTGGGGTCACCACATGTTTGTCAGCGGCATGAATCTGCTCCTTTCCGCAACTTTTTCGTTTTCTACAATGATTATTGCGGTCCCTTCGGCTATCAAGACTTTTAACTGGATGGGCACGATTTGGGGGGGATCTATTCGCTTCACAACGCCGATGTGTTTTGCACTCGCTTTTGTCTCGATGTTCGTGATTGGAGGTCTGAGTGGAATCTACATGGCATCTACCCCCGTTGACCTATTCATTCATCATACTTACTTCATCGTCGCACATATCCACTACGTTCTTTTCGGAGGTAGCTTGTTTGCAGTTTTCGGGGCTATCTACTTCTGGTATCCGAAAATGTTTGGCCGGATGATGAACGAGACTTGGGGGAAAATTCATTTCGGCCTTTCATTCCTATTTTTCAATCTGACCTTTTTTCCGATGCACAATCTTGGGCTGAACGGAATGATGCGCCGGATTGCAGATCCGACCCAGTACGATCATCTGCGCAGTCAGCAACCAATCAATGTGTTCATCACCTTGAGCGCATTTGGGCTGGGTTTATCGACAATTCCTTTTCTGATAAACTTTTTCTATAGCATGTTTAAGGGTCAGAAAGCTGGCATGAACCCTTGGGAGTCGACGACCCTGGAATGGACAGTACCTTCGCCTCCTGGTCACGGAAACTTCGACGTAACTCCCACAGTTTATAACGGTCCATATGAATATAGTGTTCCGGGCATGGAACAGGACTATTTGCCTCAGAATCAGCCTGCGCCTGAGACGGCCCGGATAGCTGCACACTGATCGGATGTTGTACCCTTTACAAAGGCGGCTTCTGCATTGGTATTCGATCTTCCTGAGTGGGGCCATTCTAGTGCTGATCTGCAGTGGGGGTCTAGTTACCAGTCACGGGGCGGGGATGGCAGTGCCGGACTGGCCAAATAGCTTCGGCTACAACATGTTTATGTTTCCAATTTCGAGGTGGATTGGAGGAGTTTTTTTCGAACACACTCATCGGCTGATAGCGAGTGCAGTAGGGCTATTCACACTGATTCTGTTTGGCCTTACATGGATCTTTGAAGATCGCCGATGGGTGAGATGGCTTGCAGGGATCGCCGTGCTTGCGGTTGTTGTTCAAGGAATAATAGGGGGTCTACGGGTAACCGAACACAATGCTCTGCTTGGGCTGTTTCACGGGTGCCTTGCTCAGGGCTTCTTCAGTCTTGCCGCCGTGATTGCTCTGGTAACTTCGCCTTTGTGGCCCCGTCTAGGAGCGGTGTCAAACAGCCGGGATTTACGTATCATTCGGTTTTGGACCGTCATTGTGACCGGAATGATCTTCGTTCAGTTAATATTGGGCGCCAGTATGCGCCATTCGCATACGGGACTGGCCATACCAGATTTCCCGACAGTCTATGGAGGCGTTCTCCCGCCCCTGGATTCCGCTGCAATAGCTTCTATCAATCAGTCACGAAGCCAGTCACCGACCACTTCCGGCTTGATACTCTTGCAATTTATTCATCGGGTCTGGGCCGTTTTTGTGGTTATGGGTGTGGCGAGCGCTGGAGTTGCTGTCTATCTACAAAGATTGTTACCCCCGATCGTTCGCAAATCTGGGCTGGTCTGGTTAGGGTTCGTGATGATGCAGTTCGGTTTGGGCGCCTGGACGATTTGGAGCAATAAGGCGGCGGATATCGCGACTGCTCATGTGTTATTTGGAGCATTGATCTTGGGCTTGGGAGTACTATTAAGCGTCGTTCTTTCCCGAGTCGTAAGACAAGCTCTGCATCCTGAGCAGGACCCTGTGAGGAGTGGATTGCGAGAGCTATCAGTATGAGTGCACTGACAGAAAAGCCGCCTCTCACGGAAATGCCGGGTCAAGTCACTCAACCCCGCAGGTGGGTATCTGACCTTTCAATCCTGGTCAAGGCGCGTTTGAGTTTTCTGGTTCTGGTAACAACGTTAGTCGGGTTTTTATTTGGATGGCGGGGACAGCTGAATATCGTTGATCTTTTTAATACCCTTTTCGGTACAGCTCTCGCAGCCGCCGGCGCCGCAGCCCTCAATCAGGTTTTCGAGGTTGAACTGGATGCGCTAATGCGGCGAACCAGGAATCGACCACTCCCGGGCGGGCGTATGACTTTGGAAGAGGCTTTGCTGATTGGTGTAACCTGCTCGGTCACAGGAATCATTTGGCTTAGTCTTACAACCAATCTCTATGCTGGCATGCTCAGCGCGCTTACAACCGGAATCTATCTCTTCGTTTATACGCCTTTAAAAACGAGAACATCATTAAACACGATTGTAGGTGCGATACCTGGGGCACTCCCCCCAGTGATCGGTTGGACGGCTGCAAGGGGTCACGCCGACTTTGAAAGCTGGATCCTTTTTGCCATTCTGTTCTTATGGCAGATGCCGCATTTCCTAGCGATTTCCTGGCTGTACAGGGATGAATACAAAAAAGCAGGATTTGTGATGTTAAGTGGTACCGATCCTGGCTGCAGAATGACAGGGCGGCAAAGTCTTCTTTATACAATGGTTCTAACCTGTGTCAGTTTTATTCCTGTACTGCTTCAACTTACAACCGTATGGTATTTTCCCGTTGCGGCACTGATGGGCGGTTATTTTCTTTGGAACTCTTTTCGATTTGCGATTGAGGGCTCGGCGATAGCTGCGCGGCAACTTTTTTTATCATCGATAATTTATTTGCCGGTGACGTTAGTAGCTCTTGTCCTTACTCGATCATGAAGGAGCTTTGTCCATGACAGAGCTTCGTCGCAGAAATCTGAGACTATTCATTGCGATGATTCTTTTCGCTATCCTGTTAGCGTTGCTCATCATTGTGTGGAAGCTCTCTATGTACCAAAAAGTTTAGCTTTATGCATGCACCTGCCGCCACTGCAGTCCGAGATATCAATCAACCAACACCAAATGTTGTCCGCTTTGGAATGCTCACCTTTTTGGCATCGGAGGCTATGCTTTTCGCCGGTCTGATCTGCGGGTACATGGTGTTGAGAGCTGGCGCAGGAAGCGGTTGGCAAATGCCGGAGGCGTTAAAGAATCCCGAGACGATGATCAAAACAGTGATTGCAACGCTTCTGCTCATCTCAAGCAGCTTCACGCTGCACTATTCCGAGAACGGCCTGATAAAAAGAGGTAAAGGGGGAAAATTACTCCTTCTATCAACCATTGTTCTTGGCCTGTTATTCCTCGGGAATCAGGCCACCGAATGGTTGCACCTCAAGAACGACGGTTTTTGGTTCGACAGCGCGGGTATCATGGGATCCTGCTTTTTTGTCCTCACCGGCTTTCACGGGCTTCACGTCGCGATCGGCATTTTGTTGCTTGCGACTTCACTAACGAAGGCACTTGCGGGGCAGGTGACACCGGCCAAACACGCTTTTTTGGAATGCACCAGTTTATACTGGCACTTCGTCGATGTCGTCTGGGTCTTCCTTTTTGCCATTTTGTACATTCTCTAGCAAAGCGCTCCTGCCGGGAGCGAGCATCTTAGACAGGTGGTTTCATTCAGATGTTGGCAGGTGAGCTGTGCATAACCTCTCAAATGTTTGATAACCTACTGTCAACTAATTGTGCCCGGAAATGAGCCAGAAACCAGCATTGCAAAAGGAATCTGGAATGTCTAAGGGCAAGCGCTCGAAAGGAAAACAGCGAATCCGATTTCTTGCAGCAGGAGTGATAATGGTAGCCCTGCTAAGCTTCTGGTTTTACTCCTGGCGAAGCTCGGAAAGCAAAGACGTAGCCCCGTTGCCGTTTTTCGGGCGAGTTCCTGATTTTTCACTCGTTGATCAGAACAACAGGGTTGTAACACTTAAAAATCTCCAGGGTCAAATCTGGGTTGCGGATATTGTCTCCACGCGTAACGGGGATTCTTCTAATATTCTGACCAGCCGATTTGCTGAACTGGACCGGGACTTCAAGGAAAAACTTAGATTGGTAACCTTCACACTTGATCCGGGATACGACACGGCGCTTGTCCTGAAAAAGTACGCGCAAGAATATGAGGCGACAGATCACTGGATGTTTTTAACGGGTCCGAAAAGGGACATCGATAATCTGGTTTTCAACGGATTTCACCTTCATGATAGCGATGGAAAGCAGCGAATGCTTGGCCAGTACCAAAGATTTGCAGTGGTAGATGGCGATGGGTTTATCCGCGGGTACTATGACGGAACCTCCAATGAGGTTGTGCAAAACATTCTGACTGATGTTGGAAGTCTCTTGCGCAGAGCCCGAAGATAAATCATGGTAACAAGCATGGGCCGGTTTTGGTGGCTTGTGAGTTTCGTGGTCATGACGCTCGCTCCCTCTCTTTACGCGTGCGAAGGCTGCAAAGAACCTTCCAATGTGGCTGGAGCCTCAGGGGTGATTGGCATCAGCACCGGTTTTTCTCTGAGTGTAATTTTCATGTTAGGAATGCTGGCAGTACTGATGACGGGTATGTTGCTGATGATTCGCCGGGCGTGCCGGCAATTAGACGCGCGTCACCAGTCCGTCGCAGTGCAGGCTCGTTAACCTAAAGATCCAGATTTTGCTGTCATTCTGAAACGGCGATGCGCACAACTGTTTTCGCTGGTTGGCCATCCTTTTATCTTCACGCCTGCTGTTGCTTTGTGGGCAGCTTCTCAGATTGTGAATCCGCTTGATGCTTGGCTCGGGGTTTTCACAATTGTCCTTGCTTGTCTGATCCCGGTTTGCATTTACATCATCATTAAGGTGAGAACCGGGCATTGGAGTGATTACGATGTCTCTCAGCGTCGAGATCGTCCGCACCTCTTTGGTTTCGGCTTGATCATGCTTCTGAGTACCTGCCTGGTACTGCAATTAAGTCATCAATCCCCAGTCTTTATCCGAGGTTGTATGGCAGCCATTTCATTGGTGCTTGCAGCTTCTTTATTGAATCTATGGCTTAAACTTTCCATGCATGCGGGCTTCGCCATGCTTACAAGCTGTTCTCTTTGGTCCTTCGAAACTAGGGTAGCCCTGGTGGCAATGCTGTTTGCCGTCCTGGTTGGCTGGTCGAGAGTAACGCTGGCTCGGCATACGTGGCAAGAAGTCATTGCGGGTCTTGCGCTTGGAGTTGTCGTAGCAAGAATCTTTTTTGCCTGATAGTCTTCAAACCCCCGCACGGAGCCGGCCGCGTGGCACGTAGGACCTCCGGCAGTTCCCGCGAAGCGGGGTCCCGAGGTGCGATCCAACCTTTATTGCTCCTGCATCGCCTGTACGGCCGTCAGAGCGATTGTGTAAACAATATCATCCACTAAAGCGCCACGGGACAGGTCGTTCACTGGTCGCCTAAGGCCTTGGAGCATTGGACCGATGCTTAAGACATTTGCGCTTCTTTGGACCGCCTTGTACGTCGTGTTTCCTGTATTCAAGTCCGGAAAAATGAACACCGTTGCTTGACCCGCGACCGGACTATCGGGCGCCTTCGATTTTGCCACGTCTGGCATGAAGGCCGCATCGTACTGCAGCGGTCCATCGACAAGTAAATCCGGACACTTAAGCTTGGCGAGACGTGTTGCTTCCCGCACTTTTTCGACTTCAACGCCAGACCCTGATTTTCCAGTCGAATAACTGATCATTGCTACTTTAGGAGGAATACCAAAAGCTCGTGCAGACTCGGCGCTCTGAATCGCAA
>JAFAXJ010000657.1 GCA_019241095.1 Verrucomicrobiota bacterium
CCACTGGAGCCAGAACGACATGAATCTGACGGGAAAACGAGTGCTTATCACGGGAGCTACCGGCGGCTTAGGCTCGGAAGCCTGCATAGCTTTCCTGGCAGCGGGCTGTGAGGTGTTCGCACTGGACATTAAGCCGGAACGCGGAGCGCTCCTGGAGCAAACAACCCGAAAATCAGGTAAACTGGAATATCTCAATCAGAATCTTGAAGACCGAGAAAAGACCAGACAATCTATCAAAGCTTTGCAGGACCGAGTTGGCGCAATTCACATACTGATCAATAACGCCGCTATTTATCCGGCTAAACGTTTTGAAGACTTTGATCTGCAAGAGTATTCGGAGATACAGCGTGTCAATGTAGAAGGCGCGATAGCTTGCACCCAGGCCGTTTTGCCCGGAATGAAAAAGGAAGGCGCCGGTTGGATAGTTAACATCGCTAGCATTACCTTCTATGGAGGATGGGCGAATCTTTATCCCTACGTTGCTTCCAAGGGAGCGTTAGTCGGCTTGACAAGAGCGTGGGCCCGCGAGTTTGGCCCTTTTGGGATCAATGTTAACGCCATTTCAGTTGGTGCGATCCCTACTGATGCTGAAAAGATTCATCCCGACCCGGACGGATATCAAAAATACGTCTTGGAACATCAATCCCTGAAACGGAGGGGCCAGCCGCGCGATATAGCTCATGTGATGATGTTCCTGTCCTCTCCAGAAGCTAGCTTCATCACCGGTCAGGTGATCAACGTGGATGGTGGCTGGGTAATGCACTGAATGTGATGCACTGGAAAAAGCAACAAAAGAAATGAGCGTACTTCAAGGTGTTCGAGTACTGGATTGCTCTATTGCGATGGCAGGTCCTTTTGCAGCCCAGCGATTGGGTGATCTTGGCGCCGATGTTATCAAGGTGGAGCCTATAGGCGGAGAATGGCAGCGACGCACTTCTGCCGGCGGAGCACAAGGGAACCGGGTGAACGTATCATTCTTATCTCTCAATCGCAACAAGCGATCGCTCGCTGTGGACCTGAAGACAAAGGAGGGAAGAGAGATTGTGCATCAACTCGCCGCAGATGCAGACGTCTTTGTGCAGAATTATCGTCCTGGAGTGGCAGAACGGTTAAGGGTTGATTATCCTACCCTAAGTAAAATCAATTCGCGGTTAGTTTATGTTTCTATTTCAGGATATGGTTCGAGCGGACCGTACATGAACCGGCCGGGACAAGACCTGATTCTGCAGGGAATGAGCGGCGCAATGTTGTCAGCGGGTCGTGCCGAGGAACCTCCTTCGGCGGCGGGGCAATATGTAGTTGATGCAATTACCGCCTATACCGCTTTTGAAGGCGCGTTAGCAGCCTTGTTCTATAGAGAACGCACCGGCGAAGGGCAGCTGGTAGAGGTGAACATGTTAGACTCGATCGTAACAATCCAGATGCAGGAACTCTCTGTCTTCACTGTGGCACACAAGCCGCAAACGCGAACGACCGAGCCCCATGCCCATGTCTACATACGCGCTCCTTATGGCGTGTTCCGCACCAAAGACGATTACTTAGTTCTGGCCTTTCCGCCTTTGCGAAAACTTGGCGAGATAATAGGCGAACCGTCGTTTGCGAATATGGAAGAGGAGCGAGACGCTTGGCTGCAACGGGACGAGATTTTTCGGAAAACCAGGGAAAGACTAGCTGAAAGAAGTACACAAGAGTGGATGAAGCTTTTCGGCGAAGCGGACATCTGGGCGGGGCCGGTGTACGGTTATATCGATCTGATGCAAGACCCCCAGATCGAGCATAACCAGACTTTTGTCGAATATCTTCACGAAACTGAAGGCAAGGTAAAAACGCCTGGCTTTCCGATTCGCTTTTCCAAGACGCCCAGCATAGTTCAGCGAGGGGCGCCTTTGGCCGGGCAACATACCCGTGCAATTTTGCGAGAGGCGGGCTATAGCGAGGAACAAGTACACAACTTCCTTGCAAAAAAGATCGTAGGAGAAGAACTACCTTAAGCACGTACAAAGCATCATGTATTTAGGGATAACCTGGGATCATCCGCGCGGTTATCAGGCGCTCTCGAGTGCAGGCTCCATGTGGCAAGATAGAGGGTTAGCAATCGATTGGGAGCGCCAATCGCTGGAGGATTTCGAATCCCGCAGCGTGACAGAGTTAAGTAAAAACTATGATCTAATGGTAGTAGATCACCCGCATCTCGGACAAGATTGGGAAAGCGTCTTACCTTTGGAAGATTATTTGACCTCTCTAGAGATGAGTCGGTTAACCAATTGTTTCGTGGGTCAGACCCTGGAGAGTTATTACTTTGAAAATCGGCACTTTGCGCTTCCAATCGATGCCGCGACACAGGTTGGAGCTTACCGACAGGATTTGATTCACCCGGACAACCTACCACCGTCCGATTGGGAAGGCATTATAGAATGGGCGCTACACAACCCTATTTTAATGCCTTTAGGCGGACCACACGCTCTGATGACTTACTTTTCCATTTGTCTTTCCCTGGGAGCAGTTCCGTTTTCCTTAAAGGATAACGAAATAGTCGCTGTCGATCAGGCAGAGCTGGCATTTGACATTCTCGCGCGACTTTACAGCCGTTTAGATCCTGCTGCTCTTTCGTTAAATCCGATAGCGGTGTTGGAAAAAATGAGCCGCGAAAATACAATGCAGTATTGTCCTCTTTGCTACGGTTACGTGAACTATGCAGCGGATAACTCGACAAAAAAAAGGCCGCTCACTTTCATCGATGCGCCAGTTTACTTCCCAAACCAAATCCGCGGTTCAGTGCTTGGCGGAACTGGTCTTGCCTTAAGCCGAAGAACTAACGTGGAACATAGATTACGAGAATATCTACTTTGGCTTGTTTCTGAAAAAGCGCAGGTAGAATTCATCCCGTCGCACGCCGGTCAGCCAGCCCTTCGAGCTGCGTGGTTAGACGATCGAACAAATACAATGGCCCGAAACTTCTATCGTAATACACTAAGCACGGTGGAGCAGGCATGGGTCCGGCCGCAAAGACCTGGGTACATTAAATTTCAAAATCAAGCATCCGGCCTGGTCCGCGCCGCTTTGCAACACAACCAATCTGCCAGAACATTCAATCAAGAACTGACCCGCTTAGCAGAAATTTACTTAGGTTAACGTATGCCAGATATAAACAGGCCGGAGTTGGAGTTTTCTGTTGAAGAGCGCATTGGAATTATCACCATAAACCGCCCGGCAAAGCTCAATTCGTTTACTCCGGAAATGTCGCAACAGCTATTGGAGGCCCTGGATACATATGAAAGCGATCCATCGCTACGAGTCCTTGTCATCACGGGCCAAGGCGAAAAGGCATTTTGCGCCGGTTCGGATATCCGCGAGTTAGATACCTATAAGACACCGTGGCAGTTCCGAAACCGTCCAGATTACTGTGACGCGGTGAGGAAGGTACGCAAGCCGGTTATATGTGCTATCAACGGTTATTGCCTTGGTGGAGGACTGGAATTCGCAATGTCATGCGATGTGAGACTGGCGAGCCAGAACGCAAAATTCGCGGCTCCGGAGATTAAGCTTGGGTGGATCGGGGGCGGTGGAATGGCGTATTCATTGGTTCATTCGATCGGCCCTTCAAATGCTGCTCTTATGCTGCTTACTGGTGAAATGATCGATGCAGATACAGCTTTGCGCTGGGGCCTTGTCACGGAAGTTTTGCCGCAAGAAGGCTTGATGCCTCGCGCGAAAAGCCTCGCTCAGTTGATTGCAGAGCGCCCTCCCATCGCGGCTGAGACGGCCAAAGTCAATTTGAGAGCTGCCTTCGCGCTCTCGCGGGAAGAGGCAATCCAATATGAACGCGATCTGCAAACCATCTGCTTCGCCACCTCCGATGCAGCAGAAGGCCGTCAAGCTTTCAAAGAAAAACGGCAGGGCGTGTTTCACGGTAAATGAGAACGGATCGAATCGCCTGGGTTAGTATTTTTGGTCCGATATCGGACGGACCTGTTTGTCAGTTTGCCCCTCTTGCGATCCAATATAGGATGTTTAATGGTCCGGAATCGTTTGACATGGGCTGCGGCGGTTGCTTATTACCCCAGACTGGTTTGTAAGGGTGCTTGTTCTCCGTGCAGGTTGCCAGGGCGCTGAAGCAAGCTCTTTGGAAGCCTTCAATTAGTCTTAGAATCCCCCTTATGATAATTCCTGATTTCTGGAGATACCCTCTCGTGAATAAAATTTCTTTGTTCCTCATTACCCTCATGGGTACTTTCGGCCTTTGGCCCGAAAACCTCAGCGCATCGCAAAAGGATTTGACATTCGGCTACATCACTCCAGGCCCCGATACGTGGTATAAGAGAGATGTGGATGGCTTCGTGTTAGGCGCCAAACTGCTGGGCATTAAAACGGTTGTGCTGAACTCCGATTACGATGCCCAAAAAGAGGTCTCTAATATTGAGTCCTTAATCACCCAGGGCGTGGACGGAATGGCGATTTTTTCGTTTAATCAGCAAGGCGCCATAACAGCTGCTAAAAAATGCAAGGATGCAGGTATCCCACTCGTCACGGTTGATAACTGCGGTCAAGCCCTGAGTTCCGGTAATGATATCGTGGCAGCTGTCGATTTCGACTGGAAAGCAATGGGTAGGAATTATGCTGACTATATCGCGCAGAATTATCCCGGGAAAAAGGTCGCCCTGATCACTGGATTACTCGAACATTTGCCCGTGCAAATGATCACCGGCGCGATGAAAGCGCGGATGCAGGAGCTTGGGAAAAACGAGATAGTTGCTGTGCGCGATGGAAAATACAACCCGGCAGTTGCGGTAAATCAAGCCCAAGACCTCATCCAATCTGGACTGAAATTCGATGTCCTCTGGATTATGAATGAAGACATGGCTGCAGCCGTGATTCGCTATCTTAAAAATCAAGGTATTCTCGGTCAATATACCGTCATCGCTCAAAATGGTTCGCCGGTTGGCATACCATTGGTCAAAGATGGAGAGCTGAATTATACCATCAGCAGCTCACCCGGATGGGAAGGTATGGTTGCCGCGCTCGCCCTCAACCAGTATTGCTCTGGCGCATCGAAGAAGTCCAATCAACAGATCATGCTGCCTGTCATCCCTGTTGGTAAGGATACGGTGCTGGACAAAACCAAGGTTGTTCCCTGGGAGTATGATCCAGTTTGGTTGACGCTTACGAAGCAGTATTTTCCGCAGTTAGCTTCATCTCTGCCTGCAAATGCACGCTAGTAATCGCGACTAACTCGCATCTTTTGATGGAACGCTGTGAGGCAATTTAAAGCCTCTCGTCCAAACGTTCCTGCCCGGGTTTGGGACCGACAATCCGAATGGATCGCGCCGAGAATACCGAAGTTTTGTCGGTCCAGAATTTAACCAAAGAGTTTGGTGAAACTGTTGCGTTAAATCAGGTCTATTTTGATGTCCGCCCC
>JAFAXJ010000143.1 GCA_019241095.1 Verrucomicrobiota bacterium
GAACGTCGGGAAAAACATGCCCCAACTCGAAGGCAGAAAATCGCGGTGAAGACTTACTACCACAATGACAAACCGCTCAACCCACATGCCTACATTTACGCTCAAAGCCACGAAAAAAAGCGAGATGGCGTTTCTCCTTACCCGGGCTGACCACAACAGCTGCGGGATTAGCACATTAACCGTCATCAATACCCAATAAATCCAGCCGTACGGCCCAAAAGCACGGTTAAGCGCGATAAAACGTTCGAAAATATCTCCGCTGTACCAGGCAAAAAAATTGTCGAGCACATATCCGTAAGCTACCATCATCCCAGTGGCCAGCATCACGTTGCCCATATTATTAAGATGACGCACCGTAATGATATTCTCGAGCCGATACAAAGCGCGTAGCGGAATCAGAATATTGAGGACCATCGCGAATCCCGAATAGATGGCTCCTGCCACGAAGTAAGGTGCGAACATCGTCGTATGCCAGCCAGGCAGTATTGCGCTGGCAAAATCGAAGCTGACCACGCTATGAACGGAAAGGACCAGAGGCGTAGCGAGCCCTGCAAGGAGAAGATAAGCAAACTGGTGATTGGTCCAGTGCACGGCCGAACCCCTCCACCCGAAAGATAACAGACCAAAGAACAGCCTCGTTAGCTTCGTTCTGGCGCGATCGCGCATAGTAGCAAGATCCGGAAGCAAGCCGGCATACCAGAAAATCACTGAAACAATAAAGTAGGTGCTAACAGCAAAAACGTCCCAAACCAGTGCACTGCGAAATTGCGGCCACAATTCCATGCTGTTTGGATACGGAAACAGCCAATAAAAAGCCCAAGGGCGGCCGAGATGCAGAAGAGGAAACAGGCCGGCGCATGCTACCGCGAACAAGGTCATAGCCTCCGCCAGCCTGTTGATCGAGTTTCGCCACTTCTGTAAAACCAGCAAGAGTATTGCTGAAATAAAGGTTCCCGCGTGACCAATTCCGATCCACCAAACAAAGTTAGTAATCGCAAATCCCCACGCTACTGGAATGTTTATTCCCCATATTCCAACACCAACGCTGATCAAAACAGAAACTGCAAAAAGGAATAACATCAACAGAGCGAAGGCGATGCCAAAGCCTACCCACCAGAATTTTGGGTGCCGGCGTTCGAGAACTATTCCGGCGATTTCATCCGTGACGCTTCGATAGGTGTCACTTGGATCGATGAGAGTAACAGGATAACCCAGGTCAGAATAGTCCTCGGTCTTAGTTCCACTAGCCATAGTTGGTTAGCTACGCTCCCGGGACCTGCCCCACACCAGAGAATGTAACTGATCAATTAAAAGTGGCCCAGTCATATTTTCACCTTTCCCATGTAGCTTGTCCTTGGTTTTGTATTAAGTTCAGCTAACATTCCGTAATTAAGATTCATTCGCTTCAATTGAGAGACTTTGCTGTTCGGATCGGCAACATCTCCAAAAACGATCGTTTGGGTTGGGCACGCCTGAGCGCAAGCTGGAACGATGCTACCATCAGATATCGATTGTCCCGTCCTCTCAGCCGATATTTCGACCCTTCGAATCCGCTGAACGCAATAGGTGCATTTTTCCATAACACCCCGGCTGCGAACCGTAACATCAGGATTCCACGCGAGTTGCCGGCTGGGAGTATTAGTGTCAGTAAATTGTAAAAAGTTAAATCTCCTCACCTTGTAGGGACAGTTATTCGAACAATATCGCGTTCCGATACACCGATTGTATACTTGCTGATTCAGCCCCTCGGCACTATGCAAGGTTGCCGCGACTGGACAAACCAACTCGCATGGAGCGTTCTCACAGTGCATGCATGGAACCGGTTGATTGTACAACACAGGATTTTCAGGTTCGCCTTCGAAATATTGATCAACCCGAATCCAATACATTTCACGGCCGGCATACACCTGAGGCTTTCCAACGCTCGGAATGTTGTTTTCCGATTGGCACGCCACAACGCAGGCGTTGCAAGCGATGCAGGTGTTAAGGTTTATCACCATACCCCACTGGTTTCGAGCAATTTGGAAGTCCCCCGGATTATAAAATGTTTCGTTTTCTGCAGGCGTTTCTTCTTTGATCGATTCCGGAATCTCTTTATCGAGATACTCCTGCATGGAGCGCACTTTTAGAAAGTCTCGTCCTTCCATCGAGTGGTGCAGTTGGGTACTGACCAGAATAAATTTGGATCCGGTTTTCCGAAGTTTTACTCCTTCTGCATTCCAGAACCCGTCTGAGGTCCGCACTCGATATGTATCAAAGCCGGCCTCTTTGCCGACTCTGCCTACGCGTAGACGGCCGTTGCCGAGATGGAGTGAAATGGAATGAGCCGCTTGACCGGGTTGGATCCATACAGGCAGCTCGAGATGAAATTGACCGTTAGCAATCTCAATCATTTCGCCCGACTTGATATCCAATTCGCTGGCTAACTGTGGACTAACAATTGCCGGGTTATCCCAACTAACTTTCGAAAACGGTTTCGGCAATTCTTGCAACCATGCATTGTTTGCATAACTGCCGTCCCATAAAGCAGGGTCCGGGTGGAAACAGATTTCGTAAGACTCACTCTCGAAAGGCGGAATCGCCGGGAGGCTGGCGACAAGGTTCGGCTGAATGAATGCGAAGGTTGAGTTTCTAACGAAACCGTCGCTCAGTACCTGGCGCCATTGTTGATCGA
>JAFAXJ010000171.1 GCA_019241095.1 Verrucomicrobiota bacterium
GGTGCGATTGACCCCGAGCATGCCACCCACACCTAAAAGGGTGAAGCCCAGCCCCAGAGGAATGGGACGAAAGTCTTCGGCCGTTATAAAAACGATCAGCGAATAACCAGGGCTGCCGTCAGGCATTTGCGTGGCAATAAGGCCAAAGCCCTTGAGCGTTATTTGCTCATAAAGCGACAGCTGCATAGCCCCGGCATACAACCCTTGAGAGGCATCGTGAAATAGAAAGCCGCCTCCTGTGACCTGCGGAAAATCCACTTGCAACCCCGCACCCGACGGTGGCTTGAAGCCGAGACTCACATCAATTGGTCCCAAATTGCCATCGTTGGCAGCGATGGCTGCAAGCAGGCCAAATCGTTGGAGAGATACCCCGACTGGACCGATCGACGCCTCACAAGTAACGCTCGCTTCGACACCAAGCGCTCCCGGCGCCGGTAGTGCTTCAATGTGAAGAGAATCGATTCTTACTCCGCTAGCCGCAAGATGAAGAGGAATGTCGATTGCGCCTGAGGCGGAACCCTCAAAACTAAAGCCTTGCTTGGCCGACCAACGGAGTCCGAGATCGAATTGCGCTTCCAAGCCGCCAGCCGGAATTAACGAAGACACAAAAGAATCGCTTCCATTCGGACCTAACTTCGCGTGACCCCCAGTTAGCTTGAGTGCGAAACTGGGTGACAGGGATTCTTTCTGAAGGTCAACGCCGCCGGAAAAACCGATGGAGCCAGCCTCGACTAGGCTACCACCCGGAAAAGAGATTAGGTTGTATTTAGCGCCTTCGGGCGCTGCCCAGCTTAGTGATACCAAGGCCGTGCCACTAACGTGGTCTTCGATCGAGTCCGTGAGAAGACCTGCCTTTATAGACATGTCGTGACCAGGCCTGAATTGCAGCGCTATGCCGGAGTCCAGTGCGACCGACGACTGAAATTCCAAGGTTAACGCGTCCGATAGCGGAAACTGCACCTCGCCGGATCCGTACACGAAGGGACATACAGCGATGCCGGCATCGGATCCGTTCGCAGTGGATGGACGCAGAGGGAACAAAGAGACGCCAGCCTCAAACCCAATGGCTTGATCTCCTCGCGCGAAGATTCCAATCACTTGCGTTGCTGGATCACTATCGGCTTCTGGAATGGATCTGCCGGAAAGCTGCTCCTCGACGCGTCGGGGCAATTGTCGAACACGAGAGGGTTCTCCCAGCGTCTCCACAACGGCGTTGAGATTCACAATGAACCCACGAGCATCAAAGTTCGCGGTGCCCCAACCATACCGCGACTTCAGCAACCCTAGTGGATCAGTAATCAGCTTGGTCAGTGCATCCCAATCGAAAGTCACTCGGACGTGATCCACTTGATAGATGCTTGGGTCAGCGCTGAATCGACGCAATGTGATCACGCCGAAGAGTTGAAGCAATACGAAAGCTAAAGGCGAAATCGCGCCGACACGCGATGCAATCAATAGACTGCTAAGGCGCCCGAATATTTGAGTTTTAATCTGCGTCTTGTCGAGATAATCGCCTGTGGCGCTGAGTCCCGTGATCGTTGCACGTAAGTGGGTGATAGCACGCTGGAGCTCCAGTAGAATTTCCGCGAATTGCACGGCTAAAACGGCATCGCTCCCCTGATCACTCGCTGCCTGATCGAGCGCCTCCAACGCCTGCGCAAGCGTGGCGAAATCCAAAGCGGCTAAGCCTAGGTCTTGAGCTCCCGGGGGAAGATCCCAGCCCAGAGAACGCAGCAAAGCAGCGGGTCCGGTCTTGGCAGATGCCAAGGTTCCAAGAAACCTGAGCAACTGTCCTGCCTCGTAGCTGAGCCGATCGAGTGTGCTGGGCATAAATCGTTCCGCGGTTACCCGTACGTAAAAGGAAAATTCGGCGGCGGACTCAGGTCAAAGTCTGCGGCTGTCCGCTTGGGAGGTTTGTCCTGACCGAACATGTGGTTGAGATAGCTCTCCAAGGCGTAGTGGTCTGCGAATGCATCCTTGAGATTGTGAATGAAGGTCGTCAAAAAGCTGCGATCGGTATCGGGCCCGTAATCGAAATCCACAGGTAAGACATGGATCAGACTTACCTTATTAGGGTCGCTCTTTAGCTGACTGAGCTTCTCGTCGGCCTTCTGACTCCAGAACGTTAGCCAGTTGGTTGCTGGCGAGTCACTTAGGCTAGAAGAGTTAACGTCCAGGACGCCAGGCTGGTTGTTGACAACTATGCCCAGATGTTCGGCCCACAATCGCCGCCGAAGCGCGTCGACCGCGGGCGATGCAACAGGTTCATCCTCGTAGATCACCACATTCGCTTCGGTATGGCGAACCTCCCCATCCAGTGCCGATCGAAGGTAGTCTTCCGAATCCATCGATGCTCCGTCTAGGTTCGCCGAACCGACCGTCGCCCAGTTGTTATCTACAATCGCTGTTTTGGTGTGCAGGTAATTGTCCAGAAGGCGTGGCCGCGGCTTCGGATTAGCCTGAGTGGGCTGCTCTGCTGCTGAGTGACTAAAAGATGAAAATACCCGAAACCGTGTCTTAACACCGTCCTCACCATATTTCGCGGTCAGAGCTTGGACAATGCGCCCAACTCCCCGGCGTTGCCAGCGCAGGTAGAATGGCATATCGGGCGAGATGTTTAGCAGCAAAATCACGACCAGATTGGGATTCGCGATCATTGCATCGACTAGCGCTTGAATTACGATGGGGTGATGGAAGTACTGGTTTTCGATGTAGATAAATCGCTGAGCAAAATGAATCGCCCTAAGATAGGCCTCCAGAATTCCCTTTTCTCCATCACTTTCTCCCGGTCCGGAGAACATTCGGTCCAGCGTTAAGGCTAATTGCAGGGTGGAAAGGAACTCATCTGAATCTGGAGTGGTAATCTCACCAGGAACTGTTGGGTCCGGCAGTGTTTCCGCCGGTTCGGTGAATTTCCAATGGGAATTAAAAAGCTCTTGAAAGTCCTTTAGCGCAGGACCCCGCACCCCGACGCTCACATCATGGATTGGACCCTTTGACGCCTTCGGACCTCGCCTTCCGGACTGGATCAAATGATCGGGCGAATCGAAGTATACTTGCTCGAATGGAGAGCCCAGTAGAATCGCTTCCTTGCCGCGATCGATAACTACTTTCGCGTGTGTAATATTGAAAGAGCGATGCTTGAGTTCCCGCACTGTCACCGGGCTCATGTTGATTCCTGAAAGCGCCGCCTGATCAAACCATGCCTTGATGTCTGGTTCTTTGAATTTTCGGCGATACAAATCTCGAAACCCGGCTGGCGCGCCTGCTAGGAAGAGCGCTAAGAGCACGAGTAGCCCGACCACGAAAACCAAGTCCATCAGAAAGAAAAGGATAGCTGAAATGACAACGATGGAGCCGATACCAACGAATAATGTGAGCCTAGGGTCGAGAGCCATCGTTGGAATCTGGATCCGGACATCGACGTGCTTTGTCGCAGCTTCGAGGATCGAGCGTTCCATCCGATCATCTTTTGCGCTGATTATAAAGTTCCCGTCCGCGAGTTTGTCGGCAGCGTCGAAATCGAAGATTACCGCTGGCTCTTCCTTGGTTGGCCCAGCGTCATCGAAGGAATTGACATCCATTTCAAGCTGCATGATGTCCAGAGTCGCCGCGTTTTTGATGACTTGCGCGGTGCGTTCCCAGGCATCCACATTGTCGGCGAGCAGACGGACCGCATTTCCTTGGGAAACCCGAGTCTCTTCTCCAGTACCAAGGGTTACCCTTCTGCTTGTGGCCTCCTTGCGGGGGAGCACAATCTTGTCGAACGCGATTGTGTCAGAAAACGCTCCTTCGTTCTGAAATAACTCTTTGAGCACAAGCCGTCCGAGTCTGACCGTCAGTCGCAACTCTCGAGCTTGAGCTCCGGGTTTCGTTGTATTAAAAGCGTACGGCGCGTACGAAATCGTGAAATTTCCGGATGCATCGGTTAAAACGGGTTTTTCATTGAGTACGCGTTCATCATGCACCTGCGAAACGTCCTCAATATCAATGTTGAGGCCCGGAATCCCGGCCCCAGTCTCCCGATCAACGACGCTACCGGTGGCAGACCTAGACATGTTGATTGAATAGCTGTACCCCTGCACCGAACGACCCCTGTAATTTCAGGCATTGAAAAGTGAAGAAGAGCCGAGGACTCCACCACGGGACCTTATACTGACCCATTGGCAACGCCGGAACTGGTTCCAAAGTGCTAACAGCGTGGGGTATTGCGCCCGAAAGCATCGGTGAAACGAAGCCTTTCCGTTTAAGATTGGAGTTCATAGATTGGGAGGAGTTGCCAGTTGGCAGCGCCGCGATTGAGGGTTTTTAAGGCAGCCTGGTAATCGCTCCAGGTGCGCACGCTTGGGTCAACGGTGGCGGCAGAGCCGCCAGCCAAAGGTACAATGGTCCAGTGC
>JAFAXJ010000190.1 GCA_019241095.1 Verrucomicrobiota bacterium
CCACCAAGCATAAACCCCAGGTCAGCGCAGCCGTTCGGTGCTATGGCAGGTCGACACGGCCGGCGGAGGCTGCTCGCCAAATCGCGCCTCCGCCAAACCCTGTTTCGTTTTGGGGTTTCTGACCGGACACGAACTGAACTGGATGCCCGAATGCTTGCGGATCTTGCGCGATGAACTGCCGAACATCGATGTGCTGATATCGAGTCAATATTCGCCCGGGCTCGCGGAAGCCTTTCGGGAAGGAAAGGTTGATGCCGATTTTCTCGTCGGGAACGTGGCTTACCGGATTTGACGTTTCGTCTGCTCGTAAGTGAACAGATTCTCAGGGGTTTAGTTGGTTGAAATAGGTAACAGTTGGGCCTGCGGCGCTGGACGATGAACTTCAATCACCCGCTCTGGCGAAACAAGTTGCTGAAGGATTACGGCAACTGCGTTCGCAGCTAAGATTTTTTCTAAGCTTCTCATCCACAACGTTCGGTTATACCTCTCCTTGACCATCCAGAACCTCTATGATCTGATCGCCGGGTAGCTACGCTCCGCCCGCATCGTAATACCGTTATGAAACTCAACGTTCCCTCTGTAAGTACCCCGCCTCTCCGACGATCCCGACGCGCAGCGTCCCGGCCACGATTTCTGATTGCTTGCCTTGCGGCTAGCGTTGCTTTTGGCCTGAGTTCGTCGGCCAAGGCGCTTGAGCCCGGCAAAATCTGGGTGGCCTCCTGGACCGCCTCGCCGCAGGGGCCTTACCCGGCCGGTTGGCCTGTGGCGCAGCCCGACCTGAGTTTCGCCCTGCCGCACGGTGACACAGACGGCGCCACCGACCAAACCTTCCGACTCATCGTCAAGCCCGACCTCTGGAGCAAGACGATCCGGCTGCGGTTTTCCAACACGTTCGGCAGCCGCCCCGTTACGTTGGGCGCCGTGACGGTGGGCCTGCAGGCAAGCGGGGGCAACCTTCTCGCCGGCAAGGCGCAACAGGTGCTGTTTGGCGGCAAACCGGACGTGGTTCTTCCAGTCGGGCAGGAACTCTATAGCGATGAAGTGGCCCTGGACATCGACCCGGCCGCCCCATTAGAAGGCCGCAACCTGGCGATCAGCTTCTTTGTGAAGGGCACGAGCGGTCCCCTCACCTGGCATTGCGATGCGTTCTACACTTCTTACCTGACAGCGCCCGGTGGCGGCGACCATACGGGCGATAAGAACGACTCTGCGTTTCCCTTCACCACTACCTCCTGGTTCTTGTTAGACGCTGTGGAAGCGCAAGCCGAGCCGGGCACCGCGGTCGTGTGCGCCTTTGGCGATTCCATCACCGAGGGGGTTAACAGCACCCTGAACGGCGCCGATAGCTGGCCGGACGCGCTTTCCCGGCGGCTGCACAACGCCTACGGCAACAAAGTCGTCGTCGTGAAGGAAGCCATCAGCGGGAACACGGTGACGAGTTGCCCTCGTAATGGCGGCACGTCCGTCAACGGCCCTTCAGCAGGCGACCGTCTCGACCGCGACGTCTTCGGCGTGGCGGGCCTGCGTTACGTCGTCTGGTTAGAAGGGATCAATGACTTGGGCGCGTGCCTCGCTTCCGGCGACGACGTGATCAAGGGTTTTAAGGACGTGGTGGGACGGCTACACGCCAAAAACATCAAGGTCATTGGGGCGACGGTCGTGTCGAGTTTCGGCAGCCCGATCGGAAGCTATGGCTTTCCCAAAATCGATACAGAACGCAAGAAAGTGAATGACTTCATCCGGATCGGCGAGTTGTTTGATGCGGTGGCGGATATGGATGCGGCGACGTTGGACCCAGCCACCGGCTCCATGAAAGCGCCCATGCAGCCGAACCAGACGACAGGGGGCGCCGGGGAGTTGCTCCACCCCAACCGGGTCGGCTACCAAGCGATGGCCGAAACGATCGACCTAAAGCTTTTGGCGCCTTCGCCTGGCCAGTAGCCGGTATCGTGCGAGAGGAAATATTTTAGGGAAGCCGTGCAGGAAACGGAAATGTACCGTTAGGGGCATAACGGTTACTTCTCGGTGTGTTCCTGGGCGGCTTTTACAAGCGCTTTACGTCCTTGAAGAAGACGCTACCCAAAGATACAAGGTGGGCCCCGGAAAGGTGTTTTTGCACTTCGGAATTTTGAACCGACGCCCGATGTGCTTGCACTTGAGATTTGAGTGTTCTCCATAAAAAGAGTATGTATTCCACATATGGAACCGCTCAGGCGTGAATCTAAGAAGGCAGTCGCAGAGTTCGAGGACCGTAGTGATCCGAAAGTGCGCCAGAAACTTTCCGGCCCTGCGGTGAGGAGCTTTTTCAATATTGCTCAAATCTGGGGTCTGACGGTTGATCAGAAGCGAGCCTTGTTGGGATGGCCTGCCACCTCGACTCTTTACAAGTATCGCGGAAATGAAATCGGTACTCTGTCTTACGACACATTGATCCGAATTTCTTTGGTCTTAGGCATCTACAAAGCCCTTCATATCCTCTACCCAGATTCTAACCTGGCGGATCGCTGGATCAAATTGCCGAATTCGAATCGCTTGTTTGATGGTCAACCGGTGATCGATTTTCTATCAAAAGCGGGAGTGGACGGTCTTTACCAAGTCAGACGCCTTTTGGATGGAAGGCGGGGAGGCTGGAGCTAGTCGTGTCCGGTCCCGCTCGGTCCAGTGTCCAACTAAAGGATACGAATCGATTAGTTCCCAGCCGTTTTCCTCCAGCAGGAATTCTCGATGTGATAGCCGCGCCAGAGGATCTGCAGGCCATTGTTGAGCTGGAACAATGGACCAATGACCGCATATCGAATGAACTGGGAATCCTTCAAACAATTTCTACAGAGGAATGGGTGCTCGGCAGCCCCCAAGCGACCGTCGTCATGGCCGCGTTCTGTCATCCAAAGCCTACCGGAGGTCGCTTCAGTTCAAGCCAAAGAGGAGCCTGGTATGCTGGTTTTGAGATCGAAACGGCTCATGCTGAAGTAATCTATCATCGGACAAAAGAGCTCGAGGAGATAAACGTTTTCGAAGCACGAGTCGAAATGAGGCTTTACCTGGCTGACTTCGACGCTGAGTTTCATGATATCCGTGGACCAGGGTTTTCCAAGTACTACAACCCAGACAGTTATGCGGATTCGCAAGCGCTTTCAGAATTGCTTCTGGCCCAACGATCAAACGGCATATTATATCGCAGCGTCAGAAGACCGGCCGGCAGCTGCATAGCATGTTTCCGTCCGCGTCTGGTGAAGAATGTTCGACCTTCCGCTCACTTCGAATACCGCTGGGCAGGGACCAAGACTCCGAGTATAGCTCAGCTTTCAGCCAGGTGAGTCTTCTCGATTTGCCTGTTTGGTAACTCAAAACT
>JAFAXJ010000273.1 GCA_019241095.1 Verrucomicrobiota bacterium
ATATCAGCCCACCTGCCGTGGTGGTTTTTGGTGAAGTTGTGCGGCTTCGTGAGCAGCTCGAGTGGTTTGAAGAACGGCCACTCTTTGGGCGCCGGATCGTAGTTACGCGAACCCGCAAACAAGCCGGTCACTTAGCTAAACAGCTTAGCGCATTAGGTGCAGATGTGTACGAGTTGCCGACAATCAGAATCGAGCCGCCTGCGGATTTGATGGAGTTTGGAGAATTGGTGCGAGATGCATATCAATATGATTGGCTCATCTTTACCAGTGCCAACGGCGTGGATGCCTTTTTTGAAATGTTTTACAAGCTTTACAATGACTCACGGAGTATCGGCAACGTTCGAATCGCTACGATAGGGCCGGCAACTGCTCGAAGAGTTCGAGATTTTCATTTAGGGGTTGATCTGCAACCTCCGGAATTCGTCTCTGAATCGCTTATCCAGAGCTTGCAGGAATACGGGAGTGTGGAAAACTTGAGATTCCTCCTGGCTCGAGGGGAAGGATCACGTGACGTTCTGCCCAGGCGCCTTTCGGAATTGGGAGCTATCGTGGACGAGGCAATCGCCTATCGGACGGTACCGGAAACCGAGGATATCTCCGGCAGTATGGATCGATTTCGATCGGAGGGCGCGGATTTTATAACCTTTACTAGTTCTTCAACGGTTGAGAATTTCCTTGCCCTGAAACTTCCATGGCCTGCGGGATTGAGAACGGCTAGTATCGGTCCGGTTACTTCGCGCACCCTGCGAAAGCACGGATTGAAAGTCGATGTAGAAGCAGAACAGTATGATATGCCTGGGTTAGTCCAGGCCATTTTGGACGAGGTGCTTACTCAACCTGTTTCTAATAAAAAGAAAAAACTCCGCCGGAGTGGCGGAGCAAAGACGGCGAAAGGCGAGGACAGCCAGCTTAAGGGTTGAAGCGAAACTTCAGTTTGCCGCGCTTTGCAGCGAGCTTTGCTTTGCGGCGGACTTTCTGCGATGGAGTCTCGAAAGCACGAAGTCTACGTACTTCTTCCATGATTCCTTCTGCATCGAGCTTGTTTTTGAGCCGTTTAAGGGCTCGGTCGATCGGCTCGCCTTTTCTCACAATAACTTCGGGCATAAATTACTTTTTTTCAGGTGCTAGCTTAATAAGAGCCCAAGTGTAACCGGGCTTCCTCCGACCGTCAATTGATCTGAAACATTAGTCTACTGCAATTTTAGTTGCGTGAGCAGACGGTTTTCGCAAGCTTAGCCTTCCTCAAGGGCTGACATTTAAACTTTCGTATGCAAAGAGCTTTCATTTTTGGAATTGGGTGTTTGGCGGTCATTGTATTGGGAGTTCTTATTATTGGAGGAGCCCTAGTAGGCGGTTACAACTCGCTGGTGCAATCTGGGGCGAGCGTTGATACCGCTTGGGCGCAGGTCCAAACGCAATACCAGCGAAGAGCGGACCTTATTCCGAATTTGGTCCGAACAGTTGAAGGCGCTGCTAACTTCGAAAGATCTACTCTGACGGATGTCGTGAAAGCGCGCGCGGAAGCGACTAAAGTTACGATTGACCCTTCCAAGGCGCCGACTGATCCGGCTCAACTGCAACGTTTTCAGCAGGCGCAAGACGCTCTATCGGGCACCTTGGGGCGGCTACTTGCTGTCAGCGAGCGCTATCCCGAACTCAAGGCAAACAACAACTTTAGAGACCTGCAGGCGCAAATTGAAGGAACGGAAAATCGGATTGCAGTCGCGCGTCAGGATTTCAATCGAACTGCCCAAGCTTATAATGTCAAAGTTCGATCCTTTCCAACCCTGCTTTACGCCGGAATTTTTGGTTTCCAGACTCGACCATTCTTTCAAGGTGCCGCTGGGTCCGAAAACGCGCCGAATGTAAGTTTTCCTTCCTTCAGTCCGACGCCGGCAACTCGGTAATGCTCCTGCAGTGACGAACTGCACCAGTTGCTTAACCAGCAAGATTTGTCTGAAAGCGGCAGCGGCTCTGCTATTATAGATTAGTCGTTGCCGGTGATGCACAAAATAGCCGAATCTCAGTTTCGGCTTGTGATTGCAACTCTGGCCATTTTAGATGCACATAAATCAGAGTTATGCCCCGGTATCAAAAAATTCTTTGTGCCCGTCCCGGGCGACGCGCATGGGGGTCGGATTGGATATGCGGGTTCACTTTTATACATGGGGCCTCGGCATTCTTCTGATTTTTTTAAGTTTTGCTCCGTCCCGATTGGCAGGCCAAATTACTCTGCCGCCCGCCCCGCCGCGGTACTTCAATGATTTTGCAAACATTGTGAGTGGTGAAACCGCGCAGCGGTTAAATCAGCGATTGGCTGATTTTGAGAGGCAAACTTCCAATCAGATTGTTGTTGTTGTTTATCCCAAGCTTCCGGAGGGTGTCGCTCTTGACGATTACGCCCAACAAGTGTTCCGCGCGTGGAAAGTGGGGCAGAAGGAGCGCGATAACGGAGCAATCCTATTCGTCTTTGTGAACGACCGTAAGCTTCGCATCCAGACAGGGCGAGGTCTTGAGGGCGCGTTGCCAGACATTATTTGTAAAAGGATTATTTCGGACGAGGTCGCACCGCGGTTTCGAACTGGCGACTATGATGGCGGCTTGACGGCTGCTGTCGACAGCATGATCTCTGCTACTAAAGGAGAGTACCAGGGCAATGGCAGGACGGTGGCAGATAACCGCCGGGTAAAAACCAGTTCTGGAGGTGGATTCTCTTTGTTCCTGATGCTCGCGCTCTTTTTCATTCTGATCTCTTTCTTTGGGCGAGCGGCACGACGGAGAGGAATTTATTCAAACAGGAGACGTGGTTCAGGCGGGATCTGGTGGTTCGGCGGCGGTGGTGGCGGTAATGGAGGGGGTGGTTTTGGCGGTGGCGGAGATGGAGGAGGGTTTTCCGGCGGCGGCGGGGACAGCGGTGGGGGTGGCGCAAGCGGAGATTGGTAAAAGCCGGCACGTGTTCAAACATTCCTGTGAGAGCCCGCGGTTCCTTGCATTAAAGTGGAAACAAAGGTTTTGCAGCGCGCTATTGGCTTTTGGCGAGAATCGGACGTCTTTTGTCACGTTTAACGAAACGGCAATGCAGCAACTGGTGCCGGTAAGTACGACGTGAAAGACCCTTCATCACGAGGAGCACTGGTGCGGCAGAGCCTTGCTCTCTAGTTCAACGGAGAACTCAGATCTGCGCTCAATCAAGCTCGAGCAGGGGCTTCTCGCGGACGGATGACTTCGCTTCGCAAGCTGCCGCGCTTCAAATTTGTCCACCAGAGTACGATAGGCGAAGCGATGAAGATCGAGGAGTATGTACCAACGACAATACCGATCACGATCGTGAAGGAAAAGTCTGCTAGGACCGATCCGCCGAATATTAAAAGCGATATCATGCAGAGCAGTGTCACACCGCTTGTGAGGATAGTCCGGCTCAGAGTCTCGTTGATGCTCATATTCATAATCGTCTGAATGGATCCTTTGCGACCAGAGTGTAATCCTTCTCGGATGCGGTCGAAAATGACGATGGTATCGTTGATTGAATAACCCGCTATGGTCAAAATTGCTCCGACCATAACAAGCGAGACTTCTCTTCCTGTCAGAACAAACAATCCCAAAGTGATGATGACGTCGTGAATGAGCGCGATAATCGCTCCAACAGCAAACGACAATTCAAATCGGATCGTCACGAAAAATAGGATTCCAAGCATCCCCAACCCCAAAGCGTAAAGGGATGTAGCGGCCAATTGAGAACCGATAATAGGGCCGACGCCTTCCGACCGATCTACTGAAATATTGGCTGTGGGATATGCGGTTTTGAGTTGCGCGACGATCTTATCAGCACTTTGAAAGGGCGCTCGAATTGCTAAATAGTGTTGATCTCCGCTCTGGCTTGACTCCCGCTGGATTACGAGGTTGGTGATGCCGCCTTGCGCCAGAGTGTCTCGGACCTGTTTTTCGCTCAGATCTTGAGCGGAGCGCAGCAAAAGATAATCGCCACCAGTGAAATCGATGTTCAGGGCGCTCTTTCCTCTGATGCCAAAGGCAACGAGCGAGGCGACAATGAGAATCAAAGAGCCAGTGATAGCAATCCGGCGTTTCCCGAGAAAATCGAACCCTTTCGATTTAATAAGGTGCAGCATGCTGACCCGTTTCAACCTGTTGAATGTCAGAAGCCAGTTGAACGCGTTTCGTGTGACGATCAATGCAGCAAACATTGATGCGACAATTCCTACTGTGAGGGTTATCGCGAACCCTTTTACCGGGCCGGACCCCAACCAGAAAAGAATCCCTGCTGTGATCAAAGTCGTAACGTTTGCATCGAAAATCGCGCTGAACGCTTTGGAGTAGGCGGAATCAATGGCCGTTTTGATGCCCTTGCCGAGATCGAGTTCCTCACGCAACCGTTCGTAAATCAGAACGTTTGCATCAATGGCCATGCCAATCGTCAGAATAATTCCGGCGATGCCTGGAAGAGTAAGTACAAAATTGAAAAGTGACATCACGCCAA
>JAFAXJ010000512.1 GCA_019241095.1 Verrucomicrobiota bacterium
AGCGAGGCCAAAGTTGCATGAGCCAACTCCGCGCGATGTAACGCCCAAATGGAAGCGTTAAGGGCTATCCCTTCTATAGAATGCATAACATTCGGAAAAAATGCCATATAAGCGAGGTTGTTGCCGAGATTTCCCTCACACCAGGCACCGAAATGAGGTGGCAGATCGGCGGGAGCCATCTCCCTTTGGTTAAGCTGGTTCAGAATCGGGTCGAGCCGGGACTCATCGGCGACTCGGTGGGGGAGTTCCAACAGGCAAAATAGGCCGCCTCCCAGCGCGGGATGGGGTTGGTCGGCAAGTATCCGCCAGAGGGCTGTATTGTGGTCCCCGAACGCTGCACTAACTTCGCCGTTCCTTAGGGTGAACTCTGCGCTCAGGCCAAGACCGCCGGTTGTGCAGACGCAGATTCTAGAGAGGTTGGACTTGACCAAACTCAGATCTTGCTCGGTCCAAGACGATGCCCCCTTCAGTGGTTGCTCCCCGCTGAACACCTTACGCAAGGAGCCGAGAAACGAATCGGCGGCTCCAATAACGGTGAATAGAAGGAGCCCGAAGTGAACTTTCCAAGCGTTCTCCTGCTCGTACACGGTCAAACGCGATCCGATGAAGCACCGATCTCCTTCAATGGTCAGGGCTCCTAGTGTAGCCATCGTGTTAATCGTTCCAGCCAACTGAGGACTTTTAAGGAAGGCGCCTGCTATTTCCTTGGGCAGCTCAGTTCTTATGTAAACAACTGCTTTGATTGTGGCGTCACCGCATTCCCGGTTGGCGGGTGGAACCACATCGACCCGTGTGATCAAGTTTGCATTTCTAACAATCAACGAGTTGCCATCGCGCGACGCTTTCAGGTTCGTTTGGTTAATGGCCTTTTCTAGATCGTCCAGTGGCACACCCAACGGCCTTGGTTCAGACTTTTTCTTGAGAAGTATCATTCTTTTCACACCCTGCTTATAGTCATTGGATCAGCCCGTCAGGTCAAAAAGGCATGCATATTGTTATATTGTATACATGCGAACCGCATATCGGTTGACCTTCGTCAAATCAAAGGATATACAATATGATCAAAGTGCATACTCTACGGCAGCTTAGTCGCCGGCTTAAGCAATTTTCTTCCTGTTTTACAAAGGAATTTTTCTGAAACCATTAAAGAGGCTCGGCTCCGGCTTGGACTACAGAGAACATTCGCAGCGTCCAGTCAAAGATTTTTTACGTAGTGCGGCATCACATCCGCCCCACCGCAGGACACTTGCTCCCACGAGTAATCATCATCCCAGTCCCAACCTCGCGAACTTCTCGAAATAATTGAGGCGGGAACTTCACTCTGTCGCCTTTCGCAGTTCCTGGATTAATTGAAAATGGGTTTCGGACGGGCTGTTCTCCATCGCATCGGCGGCGCGGACCAGCAGGGGACTTGAACTGTTGGATCCTTGCGCGTTGCCTATGCATCTGCCCAAGCCAGCATTTGTTCCATAAGCTCGCTGTTCTCCAAGCGCAGCTTTTCGATTTCCTCTCGACCAAATAGTCGGTAACTGCCGATGGCAACTCTGCACCGGCGGCTTTAGCCATCGCCCAGGATGCGACCGCACTGCAGGTTGAGGCCAACTCGTCTCCCGGAGCCCCAGTTAATGGATCGAAACGCTCAACTGCGATCCATTGCGTTAAGTCCCCCTCAGCTTGTTTCAGTGCCTTCGAGAGAGCACTCGGATCAGAAGCGAATTTCTTTCTCAGGAATTCACGGTGTTCTTCAATGCCCGAGTTCCACTCGCTTCCGCCGATCCCGGGGCGTTTTGCCACTATAGCGGCTAACTTGGTTCGGAAACGTTTATTAACCGGGCTGACCGGATGGACCAGGAATGCCAGTAAATCTCGCGGGTCCAACGGCTCCCAGCGGACGGCGAGTGCCAGCGCTAACGTTTGCAGGACTGGTCGCGCACTCGAGCGGGCAGATAGTGCGAGCACCGGTTCGTCGAGAGCTCGCAAAGCGAGGTCGAGAGGCAGACAATCGTTCTCTGCGATGATGGCGGAAGAAACGTTTCCTTGTCGATTTTTTCGCAGGATCTGCGCGGCATGATGCGCCAATGTCACTTCAGAATAAGCATTTGCGAAAATGACGGTGCCATCATAAGCGAGGTTGATTTGGGCTCTTTCATGCGGACTGGTTAATGCTTCCTGGATATTCCGCAGGTCCGTTCCAGGTATGCCGGCTGGCTCTGATATCCCGCCGCCGGTGTACGCGAAAGGCGGCTCCGAGCTTATTTAGCAATTTTCGAAGCAGGAGCGGAATGTGTTCGCGATTCTCGATCACTCCGACGCTGTCGAGCTTCGCGTCGCGCCGATCGAGTTCGGCTAATATCAATCGAACACGATCACCGAAACCAGGTGACAGCTTCGCCTCAGCGATTCCTTCCACCTCGGCCAAATCGCGTAATCGCGGGCCTTGATTCGGATCCGCTGAGCCATTCCACCCGGCGAGTATTAATTCATCCCGCCACCGCAACACTGTCTCGGCTGTAGAAAACGCATCCTTACGAAATGATTGACTGTAGAACCGTGGTTTCGTGGATTCTACTTTCTTAAGAAGGTCGTGATACTGTGCGACTCGGACGGCTGCTGACGCCGGCTTTGAAACTAAACCGAGACGAAGCTCAAGGATACGAAGAAATCCTTTTGGGCCGCAGATCAATTCGTTGAAACGGTCTCGCGTCTCCGGATCTTGATAGCCATCCAAGTCCAGTCCGAAAGTGATCTTCAAAGTGTTCGGCTCCGAGCGTTCATGGTTCAGATTCAATTAACCCGTCGAAGTCATTACGAGAGATCGAGGCATGCAAAGCTATACTGCAGAGAAGCGATCGATCGCTTTGCTCAGCCGATGCCTAACTCCATCGGTTATTCGACCAACACCCACCGCTGAAGCCATAGCAAGCAGTGCCGCCTCTGAATCTTGGCAGTCACGGGAAATCGCTTTCGCTAGCCCTATCAACTCCACGTCAGGAATGTCATTTAGACCGCGGATTTCCAGTGACGCGGGCCGGAAATCGACACTATCGGTCGGCTGAACTCCCATCGGCCAAAGCAGGGTGTCCTCGCCCTGTTTACTGGTTGGAAAACCAGAGCCAATTGCCGCTAAAATCGTTTCACGGATTTTCCCGCCGGAACGGGCGAATCCATGAGCTCGGGCGATACGCGTAATCAAGAGATCTGAAAAGATTGGACCCTCCTTCTCGATGACATAAGCAGCCATTTGCTTGAGCACCGCTTGATATCCGGTCTCATAGAATCTGCGAGCGTTGAGAGAACCGAAAGAGGCAAGATCCGCAATTTCATATGTCGATCCTGGCTTTGGCTTCGCCCCATTATTGGCAGCATACGCGTACACGGGGCGCCCCGAAGCGACCTCGTCAATGGAAAAATCGGGTGCCGGATTGCTCTCCGATTTAACGGAATCCTGACGCCGCTGCGCTGCGTCAGAAGCAATATTTACCGGCGCCAGGGATGGCGGGCTCGGCTCCAATGCGGCAGAAGCTGTAACTTCCCGTGACGACAGCTCCGCACGATCCTGCTCGAGATCTCTTGCCAGCTCCTCGTGTAGCCGTGCCGCGGCTTCTTGAGCTCCTTGCCACCATTCCGTGCTCCAAACTCTTCGGATGCGCCACCCGAGTCTTGTTAGTATTACCTCTCGCAGCCGGTCCCGGTCCCGCGCCGTGGCATGACTATGGTAGGTTGCGCCGTCGCATTCTACGCTGGCCAAATAGCGGCCGGGATAGTCAGGATGCACAACACCGAGATCAACCCGAAATCCCGAAACCCCGACCTGTGGATGAACTCTCCATCCACGCTTCTCCAGCGCCTCCTTGACCGCCTCCTCGAACGGGGATTCCGTGTCACGTCCTGTCGGGGCGATCTCTCTCGCAAGCGCCGATTGGCCTTTATCGGCATACTCGAGGAACAGCTTAAAATCGGCGATCCCCCGGCTGTTTGACCCGCCCAGGTCGATCTGTTCGGGACGGAGCGTGGCAAATACGAGCAATTCAGACCGGGCTCGTGTTATCGCCACGTTTAAACGCCGATGCCCTCCTTTTTTGTTGAGCGAACTGATCTGGCTGCTCACCCTGCCCGCTGCGTCCGGGCCGAACGCAACCGAAAAAATGATAACGTCCCGCTCGTCGCCCTGAACATTTTCAAGATTCTTTACAAACACCGGCTCATGGTGCTGTTCCGGATCAAAGAACGGTTCCAGGCCAGGATTCACGCGGCGCGCCTCATCAAGAAGATCCTCGATGAGTCTCTGCTGCGGTCCATTGAACGTGACGACTCCAAGCGAGCTTTTCCTCGACGCAAAGTCCGGCGACTGGAGGCGCCTGACAATTTCGTTTACAACAGCTCTTGCTTCTTCCCGATTTACCCGACTTGTTCCTCGCTCGTAAATTCCGTTCGGAACATGAATATATCTCAGCGCCCGATCTTCGGTCTTGGCAGGCGGAAAGGTGACCAACTCGCCTTTGTAGTAACGCTGATTTGAAAAGTTTATTAAGCTTTCGAACCGACTCCGATAATGCCACCTGAGAGACCGCGCGGGTAGATTCGCTGACAGGCACTCGTCAAGGATGCTCTCCTGATCAGCCTCGACCTCGGCGTTCTCTTCGTCCTCTATCGTCCTTTCCCCAAAATTGGTTGGCGGCAGTTGTTCAGGATCTCCCACGATCAGAGCCTGCCTGCCCGGGCCAACGCGCCGACTGCATGCCAGACCGGAATCTGCGATGCCTCATCAAAAATCACCAGATCGAAGAGCTTGGTATTTGGCGCCAGATGCTGAGCGATTGACAGCGGACTCATCATTACGCACGGAGCCAAATGGAAAAGCGCATTAGGGATTTTTTCGAATAAGCGCCGCAACGGAAGGTGTCGCGCTTTCTTAGAGATTTCGCGTGCAAGAATACCCCACTCAGGATCGGATCCAAATCCATTTGGATCTGGAACACCCTGACCGATCCGGCCTCTGAGCACTTGCCGTGAAAGAGAGTTAACATGCTCGTCGAGATGTTGAAATCGGGCTATTGTTCTTTCGTGTTTACCGGGAATGAATGACCTGAGCGTCGCATCCTCGGTGACCACCTGATCGATCCACCAGCGGACGTATGCGACGTATGCTGCTTCTTGAATCGAGGAAGGAGGAATCTCGTCTGCTCGGACCCTGTCGACCAACGATTGAAGTCCGATCTCGGGCCCTTTTTCTGAAATGGAATTCCAATCCATCCATGCGTTGGCGCGACCTAAATTAGCTTTCCATCTCGAGACGATGACAAGCAGTTCGTCGATCCAGCCACTCGATGACGGAATGGGCTCGATCCGCGTGAGCTCGCTCAATCGCGCCAAGACTGCAGCGGTCTGTGTCCAGACTTTGGGCAGATCCGCAATGGGGGCGGTGCTAATGTTTTGCGGGGTTAGCCCACCAAGGTAGTTAATTAGTTGTGAGCCGGCCGAATGACGGGAAGGGTCTGATTCGATCGCTCGGACAAGCATAGAAATCTGGTCGGAAAGCCGGACCCACGCGTCCATTTTGCCTGCGTCTGTGTCCAGGCCCGCCCAATCTTCTCCGCACAGCGCCCGCATGCCTCCGAGGCCTTCTGCTTTTTCGCGCAAGCCGGCGAGCTGATGGAGGTTGAATAGGTCTTTCCCGATGTCGCCGCTGATTCTATCGGGCGAGTGTTGGCTCAAGATCTTGCGTACGGCGGCTCGTTTAAACCCTCGAAACAGGAAGAACGCGTTGCTTGCTTCGCTCCATCGTCGCAGCCACGAATCGAAATCGAGCTCGAAAACGGTCGGTTCGTAAGTTCTGTTAAGCCGGCTTTTCAGCGGCCTGGCCTGTGCCTGCAGATCCTTAAGCGCCTTGAGCTCCGCCCGCAAAACGTCACCATGGGGCGGCACAAGTGCGAGTGCGTTTCGAAATGCCCCCTGAGCTGCCAGCTCAAAAAGCTCCGCTAGGGCGTGGGCTCTCGATTGGACCATTGGAATTTCCTGGAGCCCGATCCCGGCGGTTGCGGCGACAAGCAATTCTCTCAGCTTCGGCAGTATCTCAATCGTCTGCTCGATGACTAGCACTAGTTCCCGCGCCCAATTCGGCGACCAATTGGTTGTGCGAATCTCTCGCAGCGGATGGTGCATAATCCCTGCCAGGGACGAAACGCTTGCCGCGAGTTCTCGTGACCAGTCTTTGATCTTCTTTAGCTGTTCACGACTCGGTTCCCTGCCGGCCGGTGCAACGAATCGAATGCCTTGATCGATTGATCCCTTCGCGACGATTGTGCCGAAACCTTGATAAGCGGTCAGACCATTCGATCTGACGATGTGTAATGCAGATACAAGACGATTCAGTTCGCTTCTGGTGGCCTCCAGCTCCCCGGTTGCTTCAATCCAGTCAGGCGGAGACGAGAGCGCGCGTGAATGCCAAGCGTTTTTCAACTGATTGAGTACAAGCGACTTCTGGGCTTTTGCCGAGTGAATCTCCAGAATGTGGTTGCCTAGCCCGATATCTCGCAGGCGCCTTTGAACAACCTCCAGCGCCGCTGTTTTCTGAGACACGAAAAGAACTGTCTTTTTCTCGGCAACACACTGCGCGATAATATTTGCTATTGTCTGGCTCTTTCCCGTTCCCGGCGGACCGCGCAGTACGAAATTTTTTCCGGCAACCACGTCCAGGGCGGCGGCGAGCTGAGAGGAATCCGCCGAAAGCGGAGTAAAAACCTTCGCAGGCGAAAATTTGTGATCAAGCTCGCGCGGTTCCAGAAATGGAACTCCATCGTTAAACGAGCAAGTCGGTGTTTCAATTAGATGCCTGACAATCGGATTCTCTTTCAGGGCTTCTGTTCGGTCCTGGAGATCTTTCCACATCAGGTATTTGGTGAAGGAGAAAGTCGACAGCACGACGTTCTCTACCAATTCCCACCCGTTCAGATCTCGAGTGTGAGCACGAATTGTTCGCCAAATTTTTGCAACGTCCAAACCGTCTTCGTTTCTCGGCAGTTCGTGCTCGAGCGCCTGGATAGTGATTCCGAAATCAAGGCGGAGCATTCAAGCAGCGTTGGATTCAGGCTTGGCTCATCCTCGTGCAGCTTTAATTTGAAACCCTCGACGACGCTCTTTCGCTCGAGCGCAACTGGAACCAAGAGGAGCGGGGCGAAAGCCTCACAGGGAGTATCACGGGCTTTCCATTTCAGGAAGCCGAAAGCCAGGAAAAGCATGTTGGCCCCTCCTTCTTCAAACGCCGTCCGAGTGTTCCTGAAAAGCTCGGTCAGCCGCGCATCCAGCTCTGACCTAGGTTGTGTAGTGAATATTTCCCCGCGGTCCAGACCTTCTTTTAGCGAGAGTTCGCGTCCAGCCTCGTGTCGCCCTCTCTTAAGTAGTTCAGCGCTTCGATTATCGCCTTCGCTGAGGGCCTCCGATCTGGGGCATAGCTTGAATTTTTGACCCTGGCTTAAACAATCTTCCAGTTTGATGGGGTCGGGGCACTCGAGTTCAATGGAAGTTGAGCGGACTTTGAAATTCAACATTTTGTTGCGCAGCGTCAGATCGAGCAACCGGCGTTTCCAGATGTCCACGCGATCGGTTGGCTTCGCCGGTGCGGATTCACTCGTTATCTCTTCTTGAAACGCCGGAGTTTCGCCGACCTCCAGATCCGCGCTTTTGCTTTGGAAAGGCTCGTCCTCGTAATCCGAGGTTCTCTCGCCAAGATCCAGCGGACATATCTGCTGCTTCCGGCACTGAAAAATATCGATCGCAAATTCGAATGGATTCGCTTCACCGAGCTGAGAACCGCCATTTCTTGCGGCCTCATTGAACGCTGCCGGTGATGACGATGTAACCAGCGTCGTCTCGACACAAAGAAGTTCTTCGAGGTCCCGATGCTTTCGAAGTTCCTGGCAATCCTCAATAAACAGATTGGAAGAGAGATCCGGCTTCAGCCAAAGCCCAACGAACGCATGGCCTTCCGACAACATGATCAGCGGATGAAGGCCGGCCTGCTCCAGGCATGCCGCATAGAACAAACTCGTGTCCAGGCAGGTCCCAACTCTGTGCTTCAGGATATCACCGGGGCCGCGCACTTTCTGGCCGGTCTTTTCAAAACTGGCTGGCGGGAGGACATACGTGATCCGATATGAAACCATGGCGGCCCAAATTCCCTCGGCAATCTCCCAGACCTGTTCTTTTCGACCGCTCTCATAGCCGTTCAGTGCGTTAGACTTGCGAGCGGATTCCAGCTTCGACGCGGCAATGCGCAACGTCTGATCGATTGCCGGATCGTTTGGCCGAACAAACGCCGCAAGCAGCTGAGGTGCGGTGCCGGAGCCGGTCCAATGCGACGGGGGCAAAAGGCGAACATCAAAAGTCTGCCGGGCTATTTCGTCTCCACCTTCCCGGACTATGACCGTGAAACAGCTGCGGACCGCCTCGGTCAAGCGGCTCAGAAAACCCGGATCCAACCGTAAGTCGGGATCTTTAATCCGATAGGTTGCTCCTTCGCACAAATCATCCAGGCGCCAGGTGGTGCGCCGGGTAAATGAAGGCTCGCTCGTGAGCTCGATCAGGACGTTGTGAAGCTCCCTTCCCAGGTCGTTCCGAAGAGTCAATTCATTGATTGCCGGAATCG
>JAFAXJ010000517.1 GCA_019241095.1 Verrucomicrobiota bacterium
TCCAAAGTTGCGTGTGATTGTCGGCCGGCGATATTGCCGAATTCCTGATTTCTCCCTGGTTTAGCTGCGTTCACTCGTACTGGGCTAAACTAAATTAGCCGATCGAGCCTAAAATGGAAGGGAACGTTTTCACAACTTGATCCTGGACAGGCGGTTTTAACTGCGGGACCGTAGACCATTACGCGAGGACACGCTTATCGGGATACAAGGGACACAGCAACAAAACAGGAGAATTTTCTTGCAATGAAAAAGGGCCAATTGATAGTGAGAACGTTCTCTCCCAATGACCATGAGTTCCAGAATTCGTTGGCTATTCTCGGCGCCCGGGCGCATCGCCCAGCTTCATAAGCAGGGCCTCATACGGTGCCACTATGAAGTAAAGCTTGCCGGCCCAATATGCGATCACACTGGACCCGAAAACAGGAATGAGGGCTGTGAGCGACAATGTGCGTGAACCATTGAAACGGAAAACTCCGTTAAGCTCGAGAGAAAAGCCGATCCTCATTGCACGCGGAATTTCTAAATCTTTTCCCGGAGTTACTGCTCTCGATAAAGTTGATTTCGAAATATTTCCTCATGAAGTCAATGCTCTTGTTGGCGAGAACGGTGCCGGAAAGTCGACTCTCATCAAAATCATGGCCGGATTCTACGCTCCGGATGAGGGTCAGCTTCTGATCGATAACGTTCCTTTAAAGGCCAACCCCGCCTCGGCGCACAAGGCTGGAGTTGCTACAATTCATCAAGACCACCAGTTAATCCCAAGCATGACCGTAGCTGAAAATATCATGCTTGGTCATTGGCCTTCGCGATTCGGTATCATTTCTAAAAAGGAACAAGCGACTCGTGCGCGGGAAGCGCTTGCACTGGTCGCGCCAGAGTTGTCTTCTACGACTTTAGCCCGCCGTCTTTCGCCGGCGCAGGGACAATTGGTAGAGGTGGCGCGCTCGCTTTCAGAAGAAGCACGTGTTCTCATTATGGACGAGCCAACCACTTCGCTTTCACCACGTGAAATCGATCGGTTGTTCTCTGTGGTTGCGGAGCTGAAAAGCAAGGGTCTGGGAATTGTTTTCGTTTCCCACTGGCTTGAAGAAGTATTTCAAATTGCTGATCGGATCACGGTCCTTCGCGACAGCAAACTGGTAGGAACGGCTGCAGCATCAGTTCTCGATAAAGACAAGGTTATTAAAATGATGGTTGGTCGACTGGTCCATGAGGTTCGTTCTTCCGGAAAGACCTCAGGCGGAGTTGTATTAGAAGTCGAAGAGCTTTCCCGCTATGGCGTCTTGGAAAACATCAACTTGAAGGTGCACGCTGGTGAAATTGTCACTCTGGCGGGGCTTGTTGGGGCGGGGCGCACCGAGGTAGCGAATTGTATCTTCGGAATTGATCCTTACGACACTGGAAAGGTTTTGCTCAATGGAGAAGCAGTTCCGGCCAACGATCCCACGGCAGCTATACGGGCTGGCATCGGTTATATTCCGGAAGATAGGCGCCGTCAGGCTCTGATCAGCCAACTGAGTGTTAGTACCAACACTACGCTTGCTGTTCTCGATCGAGTATGCGGCAGGTGGGTAATCTCCAAAGAGCGTGAACGTAAGCTGATGACCGAAGCAACGCGTTCACTGGCAATCAAAATGGCTTCTCCTTCCTCAAGGGTGTCAACGTTGTCCGGTGGTAATCAACAGAAAGTTGTGCTTGCGCGGTGGATTGCTCGAAATCCCAGTCTGCTGATTTTAGATGAGCCAACAAAAGGTGTAGACGTTGGGGCCAAGGCGGAAATCAGCGAAATTATTCTGCGTCTTGCCTCCAAAGGCACGGCAATACTGCTGATCAGCTCAGAACTGCCTGAAGTAATGGCGCTTAGCAATCGCGTGCTGGTTATGCGCTCAGGCCGGATCTCTGGTGAGCTGAGCCGAAATTTATTAAGTTCGGAACTGATTATGAGTTATGCGACCACTGGATAGGCGATTTCAAACATGGATGCACACGTGAAATCCCCAGGGCGGCCGGGGCTTCTCACTAAAGTCCGTTCAGGGAACAGGCGTATCTTCGAGGCCCTCCAGAGCTTGGGACTTTTGGCAGTTATTGTGTTGGTCGGCTTGCTATTGAGCATTGCTACCCCGGTCTTTTTTACGCGGATTAATATCGAAAACCTTTTTTATTCTTCTACCATCGTCGCTGTCTTAGCGATTGGTGAGGCGTTCGTTATACTGGTAGGAGCAATCGACTTGTCGGTCGGAGCGGTATTGGCGCTATCTTCTGTGTTATGCGTCGGTTTCACCTTAAACCAGAACTTTCCGGTTTGGTTTTCTATTCTGGTTGCCCTTGGATTAGGCGCTTTGACCGGCCTCATTAATGGGTTGGCTGTAACCAGACTGAAAATCCCGGCTCTGATCGCGACGCTTGCCATGATGAGCATCGCTCGAGGCGTCGCTTTCATCTATTCAGGGGGACGCAATATCGCTCCAGTCCCTTCAATCTTTGTAGACGTCCAGGCAATGCGGTTGTTAGGCATACCTGTGGTGATATTATTCACACTCCTTGTTGGACTATTTTCTCACTTCGTTCTTAGCAGTACTCGTTTTGGAAGATCTATTTACGCTACCGGAGGCAATCCTCTTGCAGCTCGCTTATCCGGTATACGGACTGATCAGATCATACTCGGAGCCTACGTCATCTCTGGGATTACCGCCGCAACAGGGGGCTTGATGATCACGGCCAGATTAGAAGCAGGAGCGGCAACGGCGGGATTTGGAGCGGAACTTACTGTCATCTCCGCCGTAGTGATCGGAGGCGTCAGCCTTTCCGGTGGTGAAGGGAAGATTGGCGGGGTGCTGCTTGGCGTATTGCTTCTGGGTCTGGTTCAGAACGCCATTAACCTACTTAATGTACCGCCCAATTATGACTATGTAGTAAGTGGTCTGGTGATTGCAGCAGCAGCTGGTTTGGATGTTTTCCGGAGAAGCTTTACCGAAGCAGCTCTTCGGCGTCGCTCTATTCTTGGAAAGCGAGAAGCCAAAGGCGCCAGCGATCAAAGTGAACCGGTCGGCAAAACAAGAATGGAATATAGGTAATTCAAAGTTTTGCTTGCCAGTCCTTTACTTAGTCAAACTTTATTCTGAGGGAGCAAAGATCACCGCAGATCTTGGAGTGCAAACAAGCGGAACCAAAATACAACCTGAATAAAATTAATGAATCACGATGGTTCAACACGGCGAGCGTTCCTGAATCGAAGCGCTGGCGCTGTAATTGGCAGTTTGGTGTTCGGTGCAGTATTGGCCGGTCCGGACGTTGGCCTGAGTGCTGAAAACAGTGCTCGGGGAAAGACCGTTGGTTATATCGCATTTGGTCTGCAATTCGAGTACCAGGTCGCCTTGGTTGACGGCATTAAGAAAAAGGCCTCTGACGCCGGTCTTAATGTGCAGATAGTCGACGGGAAAGGAGATCCGAATTTGCAAGTCACGCAAGTGTTAGATGCGGTCACCAAAAAGCCCGATGCGCTTCTGATCAACCCTGTAGACGCGAAACTGATCGTTGCCGGTGTGAAGAGAGCAAACGAGGCCAATATCCCTGTATTTATAATGGAAAATCCTCCGCCAGAAGGGAAATTCCTTGGATTTGTTGATTTCAATAACGTCGCCGGAGGAGCGATGGGCGCCGACGAATTGGCAAAGCTTGTGGGTGATAAGGGAGTGGTGCTTGAAACTCGGGGCTCAGTAGGATCCGATCAGGCGCAGCTTCGGCACAAAGGCTTCGTCGAGCGCATGAAGGAGAAATACTCCGGTATCGAGGTTCGTTCACTCAACACGGAGTGGGTGGCCGATAATGCCTATAAAATGGTGCTCGACGCATTTACCCAAAATCCAAATATAAAAGGGGTATTTAGTCATAACGATGAGATGGTTCGCGGGATAGTCTCGGCTCTGCGCCAGATCGGCAAACTTGTTCCAGCGGGGCAGCCCGGGCATGTTGTGGTCGTCGGTTTGGATGGAACGCCGCTAGCGCTCGACCGTATTCGGGAAGGCACCCAAGATGCCTCGGTCGGACAGGATCCGAACGCTATGGGTGGATACATACTCGACGATATTATCGCTTACTTTGAGGGTAAGCCCTATAACAATAAAGCTTCAACGGAGCCTGTGCTCATCACAAAAACCAACGTCGACGATCCCAATCTGTGGGGCAATTTCGGCAGGCATCTAAAGAAATGAACATTGAAACTCGGAGTACTTTATGAAAGAACGCCTGAAATGGGGCATTCTCAGCACCGCCGCAATAGCTCAAAATGTAACGATCCCGGCGCTTCAGGAATCAACCTATGGTCAGGTCGAGTTGATTGGCAGCCGCGATTTGGAGAAGGCTAGAAACGTTGCTTCCGCGCTCGGTATAAAACGAGCTGCGGGCAGCTACGAAGAAGTGATCGAAGACCCAGATATTGACGCTGTTTATATAGCGTTGCCAAATTCGCTTCACGCAGAGTGGACGATCCGTGCTGCTGAAGCAGGGAAGGCCATACTTTGCGACAAGCCCATAGCAGTAACGGTAGATGAAGCCACCCGGGAAATCGAAGCCTGTACCAAGCACAGTGTATCGCTCATGGAAGGCTTTATGTACCGATTCCATCCTCAAACTAAGCGCGTTCAGGAATTGCTTGCGTCCGGTGCAATTGGACAAGTGCGAGATGTCCGCGCTCATCTATCTGTGAATATAATGCGTGAACTTGATCCAACTAACATTCGTTATCAGAAGGGCTTAGGTGGAGGGGTGCTTCTCGACATGGGTTGTTATACAGTGAACATATCTCGAATGATTTTCGGCCAGGAGCCGGTTCGGGTTACGGCGACGGGCCATGTCGATCCTTCCCTGGGTGTCGAAACTCGTTTCGCTGGTGTCTTGGAATTTACTGGCGGCTTTGCTAGCGTCAGTTGCTCTTTTGATGCTGACGGACAAGGTGCGTATTCAGTTGTCGGAACGGAAGGGATGATAGACGTACCGCGTGGGATACTTCCAGGATTGGGTAGTCGTGTTCCGGAAGGATTGGTCATTATAGTAGACGCAAACGGAGGCCGGCGAGAAGAAATGTTTCATCAAACTAATCAGTACCGAAACATGTTTGATGCATTTTCTGAAGCCGTTCTGAACGACAAACCTGTTCCGATCCTGCCTGGGGACAGCCTGAAAAACGTAAAGGTCTTAGAGGCTTTAAAGTCCTCGATTTCTAAGTCTGCTGCAGTGGCTGTCTAACTCAGGATGGGAGGGTAGGGACAATTCTTTTGACAGGTCCGAGCGGGCTGACTCGGATTTTGACCTTACCTGACCCTGCGATTATTCTTTTCGCCTTGTTCATCAAAACTTTCAGTCGCGTGTTCCAAAGAAGTCCCGAATACTTCGCGGCGCTCCGACGATCATTTTAGCAGATTTTTCATGTATTCGTAGGCTTGTCGAGCGATCTGATCCGGTTCAACATCGCGTCGATTAAATCCTATCTCCATCGCGAGATAGCCATTGTACCCAATATCTTTTAGGGCCGCTACTAACCCGACGAAATCGCCCTTTCCTGATCCTGGAGCGCCCCGCCCCAGCTCCGAGATGTGCAGGTGCCGGAGATTTTTACCCATGCGATACACGTAGTCAGTTGGGACTTCGTTGCGATAATACGCGTGCTGCGTATCAAACATAAGGCCTACATTGCCTTCCCCAACTTGCTCCATCAACTCGATCGCATCATCGCAGCTTTCAACTAAATTACTGTCGGTCGGTGTTGGTTCTATTGCCACAGTGATACCGAAAGCACCCACCGACTTCGCGATCTCCGAAAGCGCTTCGCGGCTCCAATCCCAAGCTTGCTGTCGTGGTGTTCCATAGATCTGCCAACCGGCCACATAAAGGAGGGTGCCTCCGCCTAGATCAGCGCAAAGCTCCGCTACTTGTTTATACTGTTCGATCGCCGCTTTTCGTTCTTCTTCGAGTGGGGAGGCAACATTGAATCCGGGGCCGCCGCCCGGCGCAGGCAACATGCTCGATACCTCAAGATTATTGTCCTGGAGAACATTCCGGATAGCTTTTCTTCGATCTTTGCTTACGTAAGCGGGATATGCGTGGGGCGCCGCAGCACCTATCTCGATACCGTCGTAACCGATTTTAGCGATACGCTTGATAGTTTCCTCAAGTGGATAAGCGGGAACCCATACCGGGAAACTACTATAGACCCAATTATTGAATGATAATTTCATTTTGATTGCTTAACAGTTCTCGAATCAGGGTACCGGCTAACTCCAGACGAAAATCGCCTTTTCAGTTTTCCGCTCATCGAACATTCGGAATGCCTCGGGAGCTTGATCAAGCGTGAAACGGTGAGTGATCATTTTTTCGACTCGTATTTGCCGGTTGACTACAAATCGGGCGATCTCTTCAAATTCACTTAATGGAAAGTACCAGGCGCCGATTACCTGCAGCTGCTTTCGGATAAATTGATCGCTTGGGTTAATGGTCGTTGAAAAAGATTCGCCAACAAACGCAACGGATCCAAAACGCCTGGTCGAGTCCAGCGCTGAATTCTGCGCTTTAGGATTTCCAGAACAGTCGAGGGCCGCGTCCACGCCGGCACCGCCCGTGAGTTCCCGAATATGTTCTACAGGGTTATGCTCAATGCTATTGATTGCCTCGTCTGCACCCAGCTCTCTCGCGAGGGAGAGTCTATCTTCCAGCACATCAATCGCGATCACGCGTGCTCCTCTGCCTTTCGCAATCAACACGCCGGCCGCACCCATCGGGCCTAAACCAAATATCGCGACAGTGGACGCCCCGGAAATTTGCAATCTTTTTTGAGCTGAATACTGAGTGCCTATCATATCGGTCATGACGGCGCCGGCTTCGAACGAGAGCTCCTCGGGCAGCTTCAGGCAATTGATCGCTGGTATGACCAGGTAATCGGCATCCCCGCCATCCACGTCAAAGCCCAGACATTTCCATTCCGGGCAGAGCATTCGGTAGCCGGCGTGACACCATTCACATCTGCCGCAGCCAATAGCAAGGTAGACCGATACACGATCACCTTGCTGAATTCCGTATGCACCTTGGCCGACTTCGACTATCTCACCAGAGGGTTCGTGGCCTGGGACGATTGCGCCTGTCTTCGTAGCCTCGCCACCAACAACAGGTTTTCCATAATAAAGACTCATGTCGCTCCGGCAAAGAGCCGATGCTCGCATTCGGACCACAACCTCACCAAAGCCGGGCCGAGGATCTGGGCGATCAACGACTGCAACTTGTTTGTTTCCGGGAAATAATACTGCTTTCATGGTGTCGACCTGGAGTCAGGCTGTTTCAATACTCAGTTAAGATTCTGGATTTCGTTCTGTTCTTCTGACAGTAGCTCGTCATTTCACCGCTCCCAATGTCAGCCCTGAGATTAACCGGCGGCGTAAAAGAAGAGTCATAACTACAATAGGTGCTACGATCGCAGTCGAGGCAGCAGTGAGATTACCCCATTGCGTACCAAACATTCCCGTGAATTCATTGATACCTACAGGGGCGGTCTTTACTTCGGATCGTGTTAGTGTCAGGGCGAACAAGAACTCGTTCCAGCATAATATCAGACTGAGTGTTGCCGCAGCGGCAATTCCTGGCATGGAAAGCGGCAGGATGACCCTCCGGAGTACTCCGATCCGGGAGCAGCCA
>JAFAXJ010000615.1 GCA_019241095.1 Verrucomicrobiota bacterium
AATGAATTGGATGACGCTAAGGTAGTCGAAAAAGGCCGGCTCGCGCCGGGCGAAATGATTGCTGTGGACACGCGGAGCGGCAAACTGCTGCGCGATTTCGAAATCAAGCAGCACCTGGCGCGGCAGAAACCCTATCGCGAGTGGATCAAGGCCAATCTGGTTCGCCTTCAGGATCTGTCTGGCCCTGATATCCTGGAGAAACAGGAGGAGCTGGACATTCTGGGACTGAGTCAACAGCAGATTAGCTTTGGCTACACCAGCGAGGAACTCGACTTCGTCTTTCGGCCGATGCTGGCGGATGCACAGGAACCAATCGGCTCCATGGGAGACGACACACCCCTTGCCGTGCTCTCGCTACAGCCCCGGTTACTCTATACCTACTTCAAACAATTGTTTGCTCAGGTCACCAATCCTCCGATTGACCCCATCCGTGAAAAGCTGGTGATGTCTTTAGCGTCAGCTATGGGATGGCGGCGGAACTTGCTCAGCGAGACGCCGGAACACTCGAAGCTGGTTCACTCGGATAGTCCCATTCTTTTTGAACACGAATTGAGAGCTCTCACGTCAATTCCCGGTGAGGATCATAGGGCTGTGACAATTCCTGTTCTCTGGAACGTTACGGACGGCGCCGAAGGGCTAGAGAAAGCGATTGCTCGAATCGGTTTTGAAGTAGAGACAGCCGTTGATCAAGGAGTCCGCATTGTTGTACTATCAGACCGAGGACTCGACCATGAGCATATTGCCGTGCCGATGCTCCTCGCAACAGGAGCTGTTCATCATCACCTGATCCGGGTTGGCAAAAGAATGAAATGCAGCTTGGTTTGTGAGACTGGCGAAGCTCGCGACGTGCATCAGATAGCGTGCCTGATCGGCTATGGCGCAAGCGCGATTTGTCCTTATCTGGCCTACGAAACTGCTCGTGAGTTGCTAGACAAGGGCCAGCTTGGCGATCAAATGACGTATGAGAAGGCGTTGAAAAATTATCAAGGAGCTCTCGAAAAGGGAATACTCAAGATAATGTCCAAGATGGGCATTTCCGTAGTGGCGAGCTATCGAGGTGCTCAGATATTCGAAGCGATAGGGATAAGCTCGAAGCTGATCGAGGAATGCTTTTCAGGAACCCCTTCGAAAGTGGAGGGGATTAGCTATCAGGATATTGCGGAGGAGACGATTAATCGGCATCAGCAGGCCTTTGGTAAACCAGTTCCTGAGCCAAGCAGAAAGCTGGAACTAACCGATCCCGGATACTACCGCTTTCGTCGACAGGGGGAGCAGCATGCGATAACGCCGCCTGTGATCAAGAACTTTCACACCTTCGTTAAATCCAATAAGCCTGAAGATTATTTGACCTACATTGCCGCAATAAAACAGAGCCGTCCCAATTCATTGCGCGATCTGCTCGAGAGAGTACCGACGGGCAAAGCTTCGATCCCGGTGGAGGAAGTCGAACCGATCGAAGAAATTCGGCGCCGATTCACAACGGCTGGAATGTCGCTTGGGGCGCTTAGTCCCGAAGCGCATGAGTGTTTGGCCATCGCCATGAATCAGATTGGCGGCAAATCTAATTCGGGTGAAGGCGGCGAAGATCCGATCCGATTCCATCGCCGCAAAAACGGCGACTGGCCCAATAGTGCAATCAAGCAAGTCGCTCAAGGTCGTTTTGGAGTAACTGCCGCTTATCTCGCAACTGCGAAAGAAATCGAGATCAAGATGGCGCAGGGTGCCAAGCCCGGCGAGGGTGGACAATTACCCGGACACAAAGTTTCCGAAATGATAGCCCGGCTTCGAAAGAGTACGCCTGGAGTGACGCTCATTTCGCCACCGCCTCACCACGATATCTATTCGATTGAAGATCTTGCACAGCTGATTTATGACCTGAAGCAGGTTAACCCGCGCGCGAAAGTTTGCGTCAAATTGGTGGCGGAAGCTGGAATAGGTACTATCGCTGCGGGTGTGGCGAAAGCTCATGCCGACATAATACTTATTAGTGGCCATGAGGGAGGCACCGGGGCGTCGCCCCTGAGTTCAATAAAGAATGCCGGAAGCGCTTGGGAGCTTGGTGTGTCCGAGACGCACCAGGTATTGATGCTCAATGGTTTGCGTAATCGTGTGATCCTGCGCACCGATGGAGGCATGCGCACCGGGGAAGACATCGTTTTTGCCGCGTTGCTCGGTGCAGAAGAATTCAACTTCGGTACGACAGCTTTGATTGCTTCCGGCTGTGTTTATGTCAGGCAATGCCACCTCAATACCTGTCCGGTCGGGGTGGCAACGCAGGACGAGCGTTTGCGCGCAAAGTTCAAGGGCAAGCCGGAGTATGTAGTGAATTTTTTTAACAGTGTCGCTCAAGAGGTGCGCGAATTAATGGCCGGCATGGGTATCGCTAATTTCAACGACTTGGTTGGAAGAGTCGAGTACCTGCGCCAGAAGCATATTCAGGATCACCCTAAAGCGAACAAGCTTAACCTGGGAAGCCTTCTTGTGAATGTGGCCAAGGATGACGATTCGCAAGCTCGCCATAACACCTGGGAGCGAAACGATCCGCCTTTAGGTCGCCGGATCGACGATTCAATTCTGCAGGACGCGCGAGAAGCCGTCAACGGACAGTTGCCAATCGCCCTATCTTATCGAGTAAAGAATACGAATCGTGCGATTGCTACAAAGTTATCCGGCGAGATCGCATACCTGTGGGGGGAGCAAGGGTTACCTGAAGGTACGATCGACTTGAATTTGCAGGGAAGTGCAGGACAAAGCTTAGGAGCATTTCTCAGCCCCGGAGTTCGCATCGTACTCACCGGTGAGGCGAATGACTATGTGGGTAAAGGAATGGCGGGCGGTGAAATTATCGTTAGGCCTCCGGCGAACAGGAAGTATGTCGCTCACGAAAACTCGATTGTCGGTAATACCTGTCTTTACGGTGCTACTGGCGGGATGTTCTTTGCAGCAGGACGCGCCGGCGAACGGTTTGGGGTTCGTAACTCGGGCGCTGTGGCCGTGGTGGAGGGTTTAGGCGATCATGGTTGTGAATACATGACGCGCGGCACGGTTCTCGTGCTAGGAGAAACTGGTCGAAACTTCGGCGCGGGAATGACTGGTGGAATGGCGTTTGTGCTAGATCTCAGTGACGCTTTCCCGTCGCGGTTGAATAAAGAGCTAGTTCGACACGATCGCCTTGAACTCGAAGAGGATCTCCTGGCAATCAAAGAACTAATTTATAAACATCTCGAACGCACCGAAAGCGACCGAGCGAAGGAGATACTTTCGGACTGGTCGAAGTATGAGCGAGCGTTCTGGAAAATCCGACCAATATCGTCTGCGACTCCGGCCAAAGCAGTCCCTAGTGTCGTAGAACCTGCCGCGAGCACATCAGCGGCAAAAACCTAGCCTATATGGAAGCTGTTACTCAGTTGGCATTGTTCCTTGCCAATCGGCCGGGAACGCTGGCAGCGGTCTGCGACGCGTTGGCGACGGAGGAAATCAACATCTTTGCGTTGACCATTTCGGATACCGTTGACCATTCGGTAGTGCGGATGGTTGTTAGCGACCCTAAAAAAGCGCTCTCGATCTTTGAAGAACATGGGACTTTGGTAGTCGAGAGCGATGTAATCATGCTCGAGCACGACAACAGACCTGGAACTTTGTCTGGTATCGCAAAAAAATTGGCAGCTCAAGGTGTCAACATCGAGTACGCCTACCTCGCCGGTGCACCCGGGTCGAACCGAAGCCTGCTGATTCTTCGTCCAAACGACCTTAAGAAAGCAATTGACGTTCTGAGTTAGAAGGCGAGGTCTCAAGGCAGCTGAAGCGGCCGAACGGGTCTCTCTTGCTTACAGCGAATGGTCTTAAGGCAAAGTACAGCACTCGCCAGGAACGGGAAACCTTCTTCGCGTTGAGTTTTTTGTTAATTGCCTTGGCGCTGACGGCTCGGCAAGAATCCTCGCCCTACGTTGCGGACTGAAGCCGAAAGGCCCGTCGGAATCGGGCCCTTTCGGCTCTAAACCTCAATTGGCAGGTTTTTGCGGCTTGGTGGGCTTATTTGGCGTTTGCGGTGTTTCTTCGACCACAGCCAGATCGACAAGTTCGAGATAAGCCATCGGCGAGGCATCACTCTGCCGAAATCCAAGTTTCACAATTCGACAATAGCCTCCAGAACGGTTCGCGCTTCGCGGACCAACCTCAGCAAACAGTTTTTGCACTGCACTTTTTTGGTGTAAGTATGCAAAAGCCAGCCGGCGCGCATGGATGTCGCCTCGCTTCGCAAGAGTAAGCATCTTCTCTGCAATGGGCCTTGCGGCTTTCGCTTTAGCCAAGGTGGTTCTAATTCTCTGATGTTCGATCAAGCTGCATACCTGGTTAGCTAACATCAGATTGCGATGCTCAGCTTTGCGGCCCAGCTTGATGGTCCTTCGTGAATGACGCATAAAGGTTTACCAAGCTAGAAGTTTGCCATCTTCGGCCCGTTCGCCTCCCATTGGCGGCTCAACCAGGCCAGGTTCAAATTTCATTCCGAGACTCAGCCCCAATTGTTGAAGCTTTTCCTTGATCTCGTTCAGAGACTTTTTCCCAAAGTTCCGATACTTCAGCATCTCGGCTTCGGTCTTCATTGCCAACTGGCCCACAGTAGTGATGTTTGCGTTATTCAGACAGTTGGCAGCACGAACAGAGAGCTCAATCTCGTTCACGCTCATGTTCAACAATTTCTTCAGCCGCGTGTTCTCTTGGCTTACCTCCTCAGGCGTTTCGTCAAATTCCACCTGGCTGTCGTCATAGTTCACGAATACATCGAGATGATGACGTAAAATGGCTGAAGCTTGCAAAAGCGCCTCGTCCGGCGTGATCCGCCCATCAGTCCAAATTTCAATTATCAGCTTGTCATAATCCGTTCGCTGACCGACACGAGTGTTTTCAACCGCATATTTCACCCGTGTAACCGGCGAAAAGATTGAATCGATCGGTATAACTCCGATAGCCATTTCCGGCCGTTTGTTCTCTTCTCCGGTGAAAAAGCCTCGACCCACGCGAACGTCAAATTCGGCTTCGAATTTCTGTTTGCGATCTAACGTGCAGACAATCTGGTCGGTATTCAGAACCTCAATTCCCTGAATCGTTTGAATGTCGCCGGCTGTGATCGCTCCCTCTCTGTTTACGTTGATTGAAACGGTGCGAGGTTCGTGGTCGACCGCTTTGAACTTGACCTTTTTCAAATTCAGAATGATATCCGTCACATCCTCAACAATTCCAGGCAGCGAAGCAAACTCGTGTTGCGCTCCCGTGATCCGGGCGGCAGTGATTGCTGCACCTTCCAAAGATGAAAGCAGAACCCTGCGAAGAGAATTACCAACCGTATGGCCGTAACCCGCTTCAAAGGGTTCAGCGATAAATTTTGCGTAAGTTTCGGTCGCCGTAGCCTCTTCCTTATGAAGGCTCTTTGGCATTTCGAAACGTCCTAAACGAACGGGCATAGAATCTTTCCAGTTAGCCGGGTTTCCCCTGCCGCGTACGGTCAGGCGCCCAAAAGGCTCCAACCCAGGGACCAACGGCAATGCATGGCGCGCGGGACCCGGAATGAGCCATAGCACTGCTGTTTTGTCAAGAAGCAACGAAAGGCTCAACGGTCCCGGTCAAAAGTGCCGTCTCCGTTCCCGGAACGGAATCGCTCACTGCCTTAATACCTACTGTGTTCTCGAATCGAGTAGGTTACCCAGCGCCCTCATTACACCTTTTCCGCAATTGCTTTTCCAACGTCCTCGGTCGAAGCCGTCCCACCGATGTCCCGCGTCCTGGGCCCATTTTCGACTACGTCTTCGATTGCTGCTACCACAGCGTTCGCTGCGTCTAGCTCCCCCAAATGTTCAAGCATCATGGCTCCAGACCATATTTGACCAATCGGATTCGCGATGTGTTTGCCGGCTATATCTGGAGCTGAGCCATGTACAGGTTCGAACATTGAAGGGAATTTTTTTTCGGGATTCAGATTAGCTGAAGGCGCTATCCCGATCGTACCGGCACAAGCAGGGCCAAGATCGGAAAGAATATCTCCAAAAAGATTCGATCCGACAACGACGTCGAACCAATCCGGATGAAGCACAAAGTGGGCTGTCAAAATATCAATGTGGAACTGGTTTTTGGATATATATGGATATTCAGCGCCGATCGCCGCAAATCGCTCATCCCAGAACGGCATCGTAATCGTAATGCCATTTGATTTCGTCGCTGAAGTAACCAGTTTCCTCTCGCGCGTTTTTGCTAACTCGAACGCGTATCGCAAAATGCGATCGACTCCATGACGCGTAAAGATCGATTGCTGGCAGGCCATCTCGAATTCTGTTCCCTCATGGATTCGGCCGCCAATCGATGAATATTCGCCCTCATTGTTTTCTCGAACGATAATAAAGTCAATTTCGGTTGCGCTTCGGTTTCGCAACGGCGAGTCGATCCCCTTCATAAATCGAATGGGCCGAACATTTGCATACTGTTCAAATCGGCGCCTAATCGGAATCAACAGTCCCCAAAGTGAGACGTGGTCCGGGACGCTCGGAAAGCCAACTGCTCCCAGAAAGATTGCGTCGTGTGAGTTGATCTTATCAAGTCCGTCAGCGGGCATCATCCTTCCCGTATGGTGGTAAAATTCACAACTCCAGGGAAAATGCTCCCAAAGGAATTTGATACCTGCCTTCTTCGCTGCCACGTCCAAAACTCGAATACCCTCCGCAACTACCTCTTTGCCTATCCCATCACCCGGTATCGTCGCTATCCGAAAATCTTTCATTCATTTCAATTGACCGGTTTGGCCTGCATTCAACCCGAAAATTTCATTCATAGTTCGGCTTTAATATCAAGTCTCTGGGCTGCCTGCGATCTGCCTGCTTGGATAAGTAAGCTGCTGCCCTTGGGCGACTCAAAGATTTTCATCGAGAAACTATGGTCGAGTTTGTATTATGCTGAGGCGAGAATGATTCAGCGTGATTACCTGATTGTGGGTGGAGGCGTCGCGGCAGCAAGCGCGTGTGATAGTTTAAGACAGTACGATCCCAAAGGCTCAGTTTGTTTAGTCTGCAACGAGCCGTTCCTTCCCTATCAGCGACCTGCCCTTTCAAAATCTGTTCTGCGCGAATCGGGAATCAATATCGACGAAATCCACGATAAAAGTCAGGAATGGTATTCCGAGCGAGCTATTGAGCTTCGATTGGGAACCCTTGTTCGGGAATTCAATGTTGAAAGGCGACTGGCGGTTTTGGAAAACGGCCAAACCATCGAATTTCGAAAAGCTTGTTTGGCGACGGGCAGTCGCGCGAGACGTCCAACGGTAGCCGGTTCGAATCTAGGGAACGTTATTTATCTTCGAGGGTTTCGCGACGCATTGGCCATCCGGGAACTCCTCGGAACTGAAAAATATGTCTTGGTAGTTGGATCTGGCTATTTAGGAGCTGAAATCTCCTCTTCGTTGCTCTGTACGGGAGCGAAAGTGAGCCTGTTAAGCCGCGATAAGACGATCTGGCAGGAGATGCTTGATCCGGAAACCTCTCACTGGTTAACCGACGAGTACGAAAAAGCTGGGATCCAATTGCTGCTGAACGAAAATCTGAATGGATTCGAAGGAAAGACCGTAGTAAAGAATGTGCAGACCAAAAGCGGTCTCCGCTTCCCGGCAGGTTTAGCAATCATAGCGATTGGAGTAGAACCTAACCTTCAGCTGGTTGCCAACACCCCATTAAGCAGTCCGAGCGGCTGTCCGGTAAACGAGTACCTTGAAACCGATGAAAAAGGGATTTTCGCCGTTGGCGATATCGCACTGTACCCTGATCGAGTTTACGGTGGCGCACGGAGAATCACCAATTTCGAGATGGCGCGCTCTCAGGGAATGACTGCGGGGGCTAACATGACCGGCCGTAAACGCCAAAAGTTCGAGGTTGTTCCTTCCTCTTGGGCCGAAGTTCTCGGAATGCGTTTCGATTTCGTAGGCGATTTCAGCACCCCTCATATTTGGGCCGATATAGAGGGTTCGCGCGCCAGCAAGCATTTCATTGCGCGATATCGGCGAGGAGAAGTTTTAATTGCTGCTGTGCTCTGTAATCGCCAATCGGAAGAGATAAGAAGCATTCAGGAAGAAGTGAGAGTGAGCGTGCTCTCTCGCCCAAAGAAGTGACCTTTTCCGGTGAATCGGATCACCCGCTCATTAAAACTTCTTCGGCAATCCCTCCACCATGACGCTTAAGCTTGAACCAAGGTTGCGCCGTTCGACTTCCTTTTGAAGCCGTCTCAGTGGCTCATCCAGAGGTTCAAAACTGAGGCGGAAAGATCCGTAGTGCATAGGAACCATTGTTCTCGCGCCGAGTTCTACGAAGGCCTGAACAGCCTGTTCCGGATTCATGTGCACCTCACGCCGGGATGGGGCCTCATAAGCGCCGATCGGCAGTAGCGCAATTTCGGTCGGCAACCGGGCGCCGATTTCAACAAAACCTGCGAAGTAAGCGCTATCACCACAGTGAAAGACACTTCGATTCCCTAATTTCAGGTGAAACCCGCCGAAACCGCGGTGAGCATCGTGCAAAAGCCTTGCCCCCCAATGATAACAGGGAGTCAAGCACACCTCAATCTCCCCGATTTGCAACTGTTCCCAAATTCGCATTTCGTGCACTCGATCAAATCCGAGATCGTGCACCAGATTACCAACGCCTTGAGGAACAATGATCGGCTGAGACGCAGCGATCTCGCGCAGAGTGCGACGATCCAAATGATCGAAGTGCGCATGGGTAACGAGCACCAAATCGATCTCCGGCAGGTGATGAAGATTCAGGCCGGGACGCCTCATCCGTTTGATCATCTTCAGCCACATCGACCAGATTGGATCCACCAGCAGATTCAAACCGCGCCAACTGATAAGAAAAGATGCATGCCCTATCCAAGTCAGCGCGACATCACTGGGACCCAGTTCCGGGAATTTAGGACGCTGCAATTTTCCCTTACGGGGAGTAAAAAGCGAAGGCAAGTATACTTCTGTGATGAAATTTCGGTGCAACCATCCTTTTCCTGGCTTTAAGCTTACTCTATGTCCGTGGCTTCTTGGAATATTTGACACGACCCCTAGTCATTAATGAACTGACGGAAGAATGGCAAACCCAGCTGTCGACTTTCACTTGAAAACAGAGGTCCGAGCTTTCATGCGCGAACGCTTGTCCCAGCTCGACTCAGCTGAACGCAGGAAGCGATCTCTGGATATTTGCTTTCAGCTCGCCGTGCGATTGCAAAAAGCAAAGTCGTTGGCGCTTTTCGCCCCGAGATCAACGGAACCGGATCTGGACTTGTTGTGGCATAATCGCCTCCCGACGGATCTCCTGAGACTCTATCCGAGATGTATTGATAATAGCCTTCAATTGTGTCCTGTGAGCCGGATCGATCAGTTGCAACTGGGCGCTTTCGGGCTGCGAGAGCCCTTGGCCCTTGAGTCGTCTCTGATAACGCCGGAATTTATCTTGGTTCCCGGATTGGGATTTACTTCGGACGGAAAACGTCTGGGGAATGGCTGCGGCTTTTATGATCGCTTTTTATCTACTTTTGCAAAGGCGTCAAAGAAGATAGGTGTCTGTTTTGATTTTCAGCTTGTTAAAGAACTCCCTCAAGATCCGCACGATGTTCCCGTTGACGACGTAATCTTCGCTTGATGAGTTTCTCCCTTCGACTAGGCCGCTTACACTTTGATAGTGGCAGATATCTGAGCGGCCCCTCGATCACGCTCCTTAATGGAGAACTCCTTCCTCCGTTCTGAGTTCAATCATGCGGAACATGCATTTGAAACTTAGGAATTTTTACTATAAAGGGAGTTCCTCCTTCAGAATTCCCGATGAAAGCCCCTTCGGCGTGGCTGTTATTCCCGATCACGTGATAGCTGTTATAAGAGAATTTTTCGCCTGGACGTAACCGCGGAAATTTGCCCACCACACCATCCCCTTCCACAACGACTTTCTGACCTGAGTGATCCGTAATGACCCATTTTCTGCCTCTGATTGTGACTATCTCGTTGGATCGATTGTCGATGGTGATGAAGTAAACAAATGGATAGGGTCTATCCGGCGGCGCCTGAAGGGAAGGCATGTATACCACTTTATCGACGGTTACGTGAAGATCGGCCAATTCCCGAAACACTGGATTTAGATATTATATCGGGTTATTTTTGGATGGAAAGTCCCTTTCTATCGTGAAGCGCAATTGGCAGAATAAAGGCCTGCCGCACCCGGGCGAATCGGGGGGCAGCTCTCCTATTCTGCTCGAAGTGTTTCGACGATTGAAAGGGGTTGAGTAAAGTCGTTCAGACCAACCTTCATTGGAAACGCCGGTCGCACTCACTATTGCTGGATCAGACAATTCTTCGGGAGCAGGAATTCAAGCTGATCTGAAGACTTTTTCCCACTTTGGCGTTTACGGACAAACTGCGATTACCTGTGTCGTCGCGGAAGTTCCCGGAAAGGTCTCCTCGATTCAGGCAATTGATCTTGCAATTGTTCACGACCAAATCGCACTCAGTGTCGCTCATTTTCCAATTCGGGCCGTCAAAACTGGAATGCTGTACTCAGCAGAGATCGTCAAAATGGTTGCTGACACCCTGGAGTCAATTCCGAGAAGTGAACGGCCTCCGCTGGTGGTTGATCCCGTCATGGTAGCCTCGTCCGGTGATCTTTTGCTGCAGCAGAATGCGATTGCGATCTATGAAGCAAGGCTTTTTCCTTTAGCCGTGGTTGTCACTCCGAATCTCCCTGAGGCCTCAGTTTTGCTTGGAAAACAGATTAAGATAAAAGAGGATGCGCATGCTGCAGCGAGCGAACTTCACGAGAAGTTTGGAGTCCCATTTCTGCTGAAGGGAGGTCACTTAGGGCTGCCGGAGGCTGTTGATTTCTTGGTGGACAAACGCGGAATCCAAAGTTTCTCAGCAGAATTTAAAACCGGGATCATAACCCACGGAACAGGCTGCACCTTTTCAGCTGCTATTACGGCTAATCTGGCGCTGGGGTTCGACCTTGTACAAGCAATCGCTATCGCTAAAAAATATGTAACGAGAGCTATCCACGATTCTTTACGATGGAGTACCCGATCCGGGACACAGACTGCCCTGCGACATTTCTGCTGAGCGCAGTTCTGTGAGTTGAGTGCGGCAGACTTCGATATGCCAAAAGCCTAGAGCCTGCTCGCTTGGACTGGGTCGCAAAGGCAGGCAGCATGCTCCTCAATTTCAAATCGATCGAGCAGCACCAGGCTTGATCTCCGAGGTCCAACACCGAGCCTTGATACGGAACACTCGATATGCCACCCTGGCACGATCTCTTTATACACCATGTATCGACGCACCCTTCTGCTCTTTCTGGTTCTGCTTTTTACCGGCTGTTTCGGGGGACACAGGAGAAGCCGTGAGCCAGTCGCGGTCGGGCCGGGAAATGTCACTATCCAATATCTTGGGCACGCTTCGTTCAGGGTCTCTTCGTCGATCGGCTTGAGCGTGCTTCTGGATCCTTTTGACCCAAGTCTATTTACCTATTCAGTAAAGGTCGCCAGCGTTCCGGCGGATATCATATTCGTTACTCACGAGGACCAGACATCCAACTACACCGATTTAGCTTCGGGCTCTCCTCAGATTTTCCGCAGTAGCATGGCTGCGGGAATCAATCGAGCTAGCGGCATCCTCGCAAAAGGGATCCGCACAAGTTCAGAAAATCTTTCGGCATCATCCCGCTTGAATGTTGCATTTGCGTGGGCGATGGACGGGATCCGTTTCTGTGATCTAGGCGCTATCGAAGACGCTATTTCACCTTCTGAAGCACTCAATATTGGAACCGTGGATGTCCTTTTCCTTCCGGTCGGAGGACCTCCAAATTTCACGCAGGAAAAACGTAGAATCACAGTCGAACGCCTGAAGCCGCGAATCGTTATACCTATGATGTATGCTACATCGCATTCTGGAAAGGTGCCTCTTGGATCGTTGGGAGAATGGCTGTCCCGGCAGCCGCACGTAGTACGCGTTGGATCCACATTTACACTGAATCAGGCAACACTCCCTTTAGTCACCACTGTGTACGTCGCCACCCCTCGGTAGCTGCCTTATCCCCGGCAGAGTTCAGAGTCGGAACCGAGCAGGGAAGAACTCGCAGAACGGCAACTATAAACTGCTATTTGAGTAGATTCATTCATGAAAGTGTTAGTCATTGGTAGTGGCGGCCGGGAGCACGCTATAGCTTGGAAAATCCGGCAATCGGCACGAGTAACCAAAATTTTCGTTGCTCCTGGCAATGCCGGCACTTCCGGCGTTGCTGAGAACGTCCCTATCAAGACGAATGAGGTCCAAAAACTTCTCGATTTCGCCCGCAAAAACCAAATTGATCTGACCGTGGTTGGGCCGGATGATGCGCTCGCGGCAGGAATTGTCGATTCTTTTCAAAACGCCGGCCTCCGGATCTTCGGCCCGGTGCGTGAAGCGGCTAAAATCGAATGGTCAAAGAGCTTTGCCAAAGAGTTCATGTTAAAACATGGCATCCCAACGGCTCGCTTCGCCCGATTTCATTCTTCGTCAGCAGCCAAAGCTGCTTTGCAAAGCTTTGGTCTGCCCGTAGTGATCAAAGCGGATGGGTTAGCACTAGGCAAGGGTGTCGTGGTTGCACGAAATCTCCCAGAAGCCCAGACAGCAATCGAGGAAATGCTTGACCGCGGAAGATTTGGAAATGCCGGGCGAACCATCATATTGGAGGAGTTTCTGACTGGGACGGAATGCTCGTTACACGTACTGGTTGACGGAAAGTCATACATTCTTTTTCCGACAGCCCAAGACCATAAGCAGCTTTACGACGGTAACCAGGGACCAAACACAGGCGGGATGGGCGCATATAGCCCCTGCGGCACAGTCGACGAAAGTCAATGGGAGAAGATTCGTCAGCTCATTATCGAGCCCACCGTTCGCGGCCTTGCTTTTGAGAGAATTCCTTTCCGAGGCTTGTTGTTCCCTGGAATTATTCTCACTGACCAGGGACCAAAAGTTCTCGAGTACAACGCGCGCTTCGGTGATCCGGAAACGCAGGTGCTTCTGCCCCGATTAAAAACCGATTTAGTCGAACTGCTTGAGGCCACTATCGATCAGCGTTTGGATCTTATCCGTGCTGAATGGTACTCAAAAGCTGCTGTCTGCGTCGTGCTCGCATCCGCCGGATACCCGGGCCATTACGAAACCGGCAAGCGCATTGTCGGTCTCCGGGAGGCTGAGTCGATCAGCAACGTTACAGTTTTTCACGCGGGTACGCGCCTTGAACAAGATCAGGTT